>JAHEDC010000582.1 GCA_024641425.1 Verrucomicrobiales bacterium
TTTCGGATGGCTCTTGAAGTTCTGGAAGTCATTGAAGCCCATCATCCCGCCGACTCCGATACAGCAATGCTGGAGCCGGCTGTTCGGGGAGGCGCAGCGGGTGATGGCCGGAAAGCCGAGCGGAGCAGCTGCGGCAAGGGCAGCGGTCTTGAGAAAGCGGCGACGCGTGCCGTCGGGAGCGGAAATGGGCGGGTTTTTCATGCCCCTAGAATCCGGGATATCGACGCGCCACTCAAGCCTATTCCCCTCAGGGAAAAGCCTTTCGCATCTTCCAGTGCGGAATCCCCACCTCAAGGAAACGCTCTCCTTCCCGGATGTATCCGAGCCGGTCGTAGAATTCCGCGGCCGATTCCCGAGCGTGAAGCACGATCCCCGTCGCGGCGGCCTCCCTCGCGAGCGCTTCCAGAAAGGCGACCAGCGCCCGACCGATTCCACTGCCCTGCGACCTCGCCTCGACCGCCACCTGTTTCATCTGCAGCCAATTCGCTTCGGCGCACGGTTTCAGCTGCCCGTAGACGACAATACGTCCGTCCAGAAAACCCGCCACATGGCGGAACCCCTGCTCTCCCGCGATGTCTTCCGCCGAGTAGCGCAATCCCAGCGGGGCCCTCAGGATCGCATTCCGCAGCACCAGCGCCTCCGCGTATTCCGCGGAACCGTGCACGATTTCCCGGAAGGCCAGCCCGTCCGTTTTCACAGCCCCCGCGCCTCGCTCGCGATCCGCACCGCCTCCCGCGCGTTGGCCGTGATCGCCGACCAATCCTTCGCCGCGATGAGCTGCTTGCTTGCCAACCACGAGCCCCCGACCGCCGCGATCAGCGGATCGGCCAGATACGCGCCCATGTTTCCCGCATTCACCCCGCCCAGCGGGATATACTTCAACCCCAAATGCGCGTAAGGCGCCGCGATGTTCTTCAAATGCGCCAGCCCGCCCGCGCTCCCGGCCGGAAAATACTTCAGCACCCGGCACCCGAACTCGACCGCCAACTCGATGTCCGTCGGCGTCATGATGCCAGGCCCGAACGGCAGACCCGCCTTGATCGCCGCCGCCACCGTGCGCGGATTCATCCCCGGTGAAACCCCGAAAGCCGCGCCGGCTTCCGCCACTTCTCGCACTTGATCGACTGTCAGAATCGTCCCGATCCCCGCCAGCATCTGCGGCACTTTCTCCAACACGACCCGCAGCGCGTCCATCGCCGCCGGCGTCCGCAGCGTCAACTCCATCACATCGATCCCACCCTCCAACAAAGCCTCCGCCACCGGCGCCGCGTCCGTCGCATCGTCAATGACAAGCACCGCCGCCACACCCGTGCGGCAGAGACGTTCGGAGATGGGAGAATCAAGGGGAATCATGGCGGCCATCCTGCCCTAACCCTGTCCCGGCAGCAAAGGGAAATTCCGTCCCCTCCACGGACAACTCCCTCCACTCCCCCAGTGGGAGTCCCTCAAGGGAAATTCCACCAATGGCCTCACGGTGCAGGCCAGTGACCTTGATTCCAAACCGCGCGAACATCCGCTTCACCTGGTGATGCTTTCCCTCGTAGATCGTGAGCCGACATCGGCATTCGCCCAGTGGTTCCACCTCCGCCGGCGCCGTCATCGCGTTTTCCTTTTCGAATCGCATCCCCTCGCCGAATGCCCCGACGACCGCCTCGGAGAGTGGCAAATCCGTCTCGACCACATAGACCTTCGGCACCCTGCTCCCGGGCAACGTCAGTCCTTCGGAGAAGCGGCTGTCGTTGGTCAGGATGACGAGCCCGGTCGTGAAGCGGTCCAGCCGCCCGGCCAGATGCAAGTCGTCCGCCCAGGGCGCGTCAATCAGATCGAGGACGGTGGGATGTGCGGCATCGATCGTCGCGCTCACGTGTCCCGAGGGCTTGTGCAGGGCGACGTAGTGCGGCACCCGCGCCCGCAAGACGCGACCGTCTATTTCGACCCGGTCGAACGAACCCAGAAGCCGTGCGCCGTCTGTTTCCCTCTTGCCGTTCACCCAAACCACACCGGCTGCGAGGCGGGCTCGCGCAATGCGATGCCCGCATTCAAGAGACTTGCTGAGTAGACGTTCAAGTTTCATCGCGCTCATGGGCGCCCTCGACCTACATGGGGAAAGGGCGCGCCGCAAACGCGGGATTGCGGGCCCTGCGATGGGCAATTTCCACTCGCCCCGGCCGTCCCCTGGAGCTACCCTCGGAACAGTTGCCATGCCTTATTTCCAAAACCTCATCGGTCGAGCCCTCCATTCCGTCCTTAGCGGACTTGTCGGCAGCGTGGTGAAATCGCCCATCGAGGAGGATTTCGGCGAAGCGCATCCCGAAGACATCCAGGCCGCCGAGGCCGCCTTCGCGAGCGTCCTGGGCGCGGTGCAGCTTGCGGACATCCTGGAGGCCTTCTCCCGCAAGTACTGCGGTGAGATCCGCCACGAACAGGTCACCCGAGCGGTGCGCCGGCTGGCCGAACTTCCCGTCGGGCGCCAGGCCACCCTTCATCTCTACTTTGGAAAAAAAGACGCCTCCGACGACGACGGCGCCCTTCAGGTTGAATTTCACAAGCACGCTCCCAAGTCGTGCCATGTCTGTTTTCGCGGCAGCGAGGAGGTCATCGAGACCATCCGGCGGATCGACGGTATCCGGGAGGAATTCGGACGCTGATTTCAAAGCCCCATCCGGCACAACACTCCTTGCGGCGGGACTCGCCAAGGCTCCGTTTTCCTGCTAACCTCCGCCCATGAACACCTTGCCAGGAGAGACACTGGTTGCAGAGACCCACGGCTATTCCCCGGAATTCTGGGAAGGGCGCAGCGTCGTTTTCATCGCGAACCTCCTATCGCTTTTTTTCGGAAACCGGGGCGAAACCTATCTCCTCGAGCACGAGATCCCGGACGTCGATACCTATGGCGGCCGTTTGCTTCCCATCCTCTCCATCCTCTTCAAAGGGGGCGACAACCTCCTTCTCCTCGAACGGACTCCGGAACCCGCGCTCACCGCCTACTTCCTCGACACGCTCGGTCTCGCGCTGCCCGAAATCGAGATCCTTTCCCATAAAAACTACGAGCACCTCGCCGCAGCCGCCTCACGGAACGAGAAACTCCCGGACTGGCCCCTCGTCCACCGGCTGCGCGCGCATCCGGCGGTTCTGACCGACGGGTTCGTCACCGATTCGGGCCTCTGCGCGCTCAGCGCCGCCCTCGGAAAGCGTCCCCTCTCCACGCCCGAGGGCAGCCGCCGGGGCAACAACAAGCATCTCCTCCACCGCGCCCTCGAAGCGGAAGGGCTGCCGGTTTTCGAGACGCATATGGCGGAGTCCGTCCGCGAGGTCGCCGCCGCTCTCGCCCGCCTGAGGACATCGGGCTACCGGAGCGCCGTCGTCAAGGCACAGATAGGTGCCTCGGGGATCGGGCTCCGGCGCTTCGCGATCGACGATGCCGATCCCGCCGTTCCCGCGTCCTTTTTCCACGAGGGCCCCTGCATGGTGCAGGGATGGCTCGCTCCCGGGACGCTCGGCGTCCGGGAGGTCCTCAGTCCGAGCGTGCAGATGTTCCTCGATGACGAAACCGTCTACCTCTACGACCTCACGGAGCAGATTCTGAGCGGAGAAGCGAGCGTCCACGAGGGAAACGAATCACCGCCGCCCTTCCTGGAAAGGCTTCCCGACCTGGCACCGGAGTTGTTCCGCCAGGCAGGCATCG
>JAHEDC010000120.1 GCA_024641425.1 Verrucomicrobiales bacterium
CCTTCGTATTGCTCGCGGGATGGGCGAGCGCTTCCCAGAGGCCGGGGGGCTGATCCGGCTTCACTCCTTCGCCGCCTTGACGGGTGTCGAGCAGACCTCCGGACCAGAGCGCGAGGTCGCGGAGGACTTCGGCGTCGAGGCGGTGACCGGGGCCGCGGGCGAGGAGGCGGTTTCCGGGATCCTCGATTTCCTTTCGCCACCGCGCGTCCTGGCGGAAGGTCGCGCTCGTGACCATGAGTCGCAGCAGGTGCTTCAGATCCCACCCGCTGTCCTGCAGTTCGACCGCGAGCCAGTCGAGGAGTTCGGGATGGGTCGGCTGTTCGCCCTGGAGGCCGAAGTCCTCGGGCGTTCGCACGAGACCGTAGCCGAAGGTGCGCTGCCAGATGCGGTTGACGAGCACGCGCGCCACGAGCGGGTTGTCGCGCGCCGTGAGCCACTGCGCCAGTCCGAGTCGGTCGCGCCGGGCGTCCTTCCGCAGGACTCCCATCGCGGCGGGAACGTCCGGTTCGAGGGGCTCGCCGACGGGTTGGTCATATTCGCCCCGGTCGAGCAGGAAGGTCTCGCGGGGCGTGGGCAGTTCCTCCGCGACGAGCGTCGTTGTGAAGGCCTTCTCCAGTTCCGTGAAGCGCAGGGTCAGGGCCGCTGCTTCGGTCTGGATCGACTGCCCGGCGAAGGGGCCATTCGGTTCGGCGACCTTCGCGAGTCGTGCCGCTGGATCGCCTTCGGGCGTTTCGGCTTTCGCCAGCAGTTCCCCGCGCTCGCGGTTCAGCGATGCCCACGCATTCCACGCGGCCTGATCCGCCGGGACGTTCAGAGCGGGGGCGTAGTCGTATTTGTTGCCGTCCAGCGGGCCCTCGGAAGTGCTGTTGAAGAAGGCGAGCAGCTCGTAGTATTCGGTCTGCGTGATCGGGTCGTATTTGTGGGTGTGACAGCGCGCGCACGTCAGGGTCGAGCCCAGCATGACGGTGCCGAGCATCTCGGTGCGGTCGAAGCTGTTCTTCGCCTGGAATTCCTCCGGGATCGCCCCGCCCTCCGCCGTGGACGGATTCATGCGGACGAAGCCGGTCGCGACCCGTTGTTCCAGTGTCGGTTCGGGAAGAAGATCCCCCGCCAGCTGGTAGGTGATGAAGTCGTCGAGCGGTAGATTTTCGTTGAAGGCCCTCACCACCCAGTCGCGGTAGGGGAAAATGCCGCGTCGGTTGTCGAGATGAAGGCCGTGCGTGTCCCCGTAACGCACCGCATCCAGCCAGTAGCGCGCCTGGTGTTCGCCGTAGGTTGGGTTGGAGAGGAGGCGGTCGACGAAGCTCCCGTAAGCGTCGGGCTCCGTGTCGGCGAGAAAGGCGGCCAGAACCTCCGGCTTCGGCGGCAATCCGGTCAATACGAGCGCCACCCGTCGGGCCAGCGTCGGCTTGTCCGCCTCGGGTGCGGATTCGATTCCCTCCGCAGTCAGTTTTTCACGCACAAACGCGTCGATGACGTCGGGTTCGCCCGCGAATCTCCGTTTCACGGGAGGGACGAACGCCCAGTGACGGGCATAATCCCCGCCTTGCCGCACCCACCGTTGCAAGACCTCGCGCTCGGCAGGGGTCAGCTTCTTCTCCGCCTTCGCCGGCGGCATCGGGTCGTCGGCATCGTGGATACGGACGAGGATCTCGCTCTTATCCGGGGCCTCGGGATCGAGCGCGCGGTAGCCGCCAAGGTCGGCGACGGCCGCCTCGCGGGAGTCCAGTCGCAGTTCATCCTGCTTCGCGTCGGGGCCATGGCAGACAAAACACTTGTTGGAAAGGATCGGCAGCACCTCGCGGGCGAAATCGACGGGAGCCTCCGTGCCGAGGGCGGACGTTTCCGGCACGAGGCCGAGGACGAGGAGGGGAAAAAGATGCTTCATCTCACGAAGAGACTGCCATGACGAAGACGCTTGGCAAGCTTTGCGTGGGTCGTATCCCGCGGGAGATAGGACATCGAAGTTCGGGCGACGTCGCGGCGTGGTGCCATTGGCGGTATTTTCGAGCTTGGCCGGACGTTCCGGCCTCGTTCGGCGTTCGAGCCTGCGCGACTTCCGGTTATTCTAGATCCCGGGTAACGTGACCCATCCCTGCCAGATCGCGATCACGAAGCCGACCTTGCAGAGGACGTGCAGGAGTTGATCGACGTGGAAGTTCGTCCATCGCTCGGCTTTCGCGAAATCGATGAGCCAGTGGAGCAAGAACTCAATGAATCCGAGGAAGGGACTTGTCGTGATGATCCATACCGCACCGGCGTGGATCAGAGAATGCACCGTCAGGCAGTGAGGCCAGATCGTGGGCTGGCGTGCGAGATGGGGTTCAGGGGCGTTGTGCCTATTCTTGTAGAGCGCCAAATATTCGCCCTGCAATGGATGATCGGCTAGGGAATGTCCGATGAGCAGCGCAAAGAGTACAATAATCCCGTCCACGAACTGCCCGTGAACGAGACCTTGGAGGTAGGGATCCAGTGACAATTTTGCGGGTGCTGAAAGTTCGGGTGGGGGATGGGGAGGATAGTAACCAGACGGACACGGCGAACGCTTATGCGGAATTCAGAGCACTTTCTCATTTGCCTGCCGCAATCGGCGTCCCAGCTGCTTCGCAACGGCGAGGACGAATTCGATCGCGTTCTCGGGATGGTTCTTGTTGAAGGCGGCGAAGGCCTCCGGAGTCATGCGCAGAGCCCTGGAGTTTCGAAGGGCCTTCACGGAGGCGCTCGCTTTACTCTCGCTGTCCACCAGCGTGACCTCGCCGATGAACTGGCCCGCCTCGATGCGGCCGAGTAGCCGCTGTGGCGCATCCCGGTTGGCGTGACTGATGGCATGGAAGAGGCCATCGAGAGTAAAATACAGGGCCTCGGGCTGCTTCCCCTGTTGGGTGATGAAGGTATCCTCAGGGAACGAGATGATCTCGGAGAAGGACTCATCCACGAGAAGCGTTCGTGTTTCACTGCTCACTCCTTCGGCATCCGAAAGAAGGCCCTTATTTAACAATTCGGAAAGATCGGACATAAGCCGATTTTTTGCTGTCCCATGACGAATAGCAACACAAATCCCCCCAAATCTGAAATCCATCACAATTTTCTTGCGCGCGGGGAAAGTTCGCTTATCTATTGCCCCAATTATGGCCAAGAAAAGCTGGATAGCGCGGAACAAGCGCAAACTCAAGACCGTCGAGAAATACGCCAAGCTGCGCGAGCAGTTGAAGGCCGAAGGTGATTACGTGGGATTGTCGCTCCTTCCCCGCGACGCGAGCCGCACCCGGGTGGTGAACCGCTGCGAGGTCACGGGGCGTCGGCACGGGTTCCTTCGCCGTTTCAGGATGTCCCGAATCACTTTTCGGGAGTATGCCTCCCAGGGGATGATTCCCGGAGTCACGAAGTCAAGTTGGTAGCGCCACGCTCCTCAAATTTTCAAGACGGGACGCGGGCCTTGTGCCCGTGTCCCTTTTTTGCTTTAGGCCCAGTCCCTCGTTTGCTATAATTCCCCGGCCCCTTTCATGGGCTGACGAATGCCTCTTTACGAATATATTTCCTCGAATCCCGAAGAAGGATGTCGCATCTGCCGGAAGGGCTTTGAACTGCGACGCCCCGTTGATCGCGCGCCGTTGGAGGTATGTCCCTTGTGCCGGAATCCGGTCACGAAGCTTATCTCGAACGTCAACACCCCCCGCTATGCCAAGCCGCTTTCGGTTTCGGACGCGAAGAGCGCCGGCTTCACTATCCTCGAACGCCGAGACAAGGGCGTGTATGAAAAACTCTAGCCTGAAGCCTCTGGCGCCTCGATCGGATGCCCCGGTTTGAAGGCGGAGTCCTAGCGGCCGGGTCGGCGGCATTTGATCGTATTTCAGTACCCCTTGAACATGTTCCTTGAAACCCTGAACCTCGCCAATGTGAGTAGCGAGGTAGCGACCGAATGGGATTCCCCTGGAAGCATCCTTTTCCAACTCGCGGTCATTCTATTCTTTGTCTTCCTGAATGGCTTCTTCGTGGCCGCTGAATTTGCTTTGGTGAAGGTAAGACCTAGCCAACTCGACGAGGCGGCCCAAGCGGGAAGCAACGGAGCGAAGCTGGCCCGTCGAATGACCGAAGACATGAATGCCTATTTGTCCGCCGGGCAGCTGGGAATTACCCTTGCGAGCCTTGCCCTCGGTTTCCTTGGCGAGGGATTCGTGGCCAGTCTCATTCAGCCTGCCTTCCACAAGTTTGGCATCGCCCTTTCGGAAGGGTGGGTGAGAGGGATCTCGATCGGCATCGCCTATAGCGTGGTGACCTTCCTCCACATCACCCTGGGTGAACAGCTGCCCAAGACGCTCGCGATCCGCCGGGCCGTCGGCACGTCGGTCTTTTCCAGTAGGCCGCTTCATATATTCTACAAGGTGTTCCAACCCTTCATCTGGTTGCTCAACACCTGCTCCAATAAGCTCCTCAAATGGATCTTTCGGATCGACCATGTGGACGAGCACGAGATGGTGCACACGGCCGATGAACTGGCCATGCTTGTCCACGAGAGCGAGAAGAAGTTCGAGGTCACCGAGACCGAACGCGACATCCTGATCAATGCCCTGGAATTGAACGAACTTGTCGTGCGGGACATCATGACGCCCCGCAGCGAGGTCATCGGTCTCGACATCGAGGACTCGTTCGAGGAGAATTGGACGAGGGCCGTCGAAAGCGGACACACGCGATTTCCCCTCGTTGAGGGGCACCTCGACTCATCGCTCGGTTTCGTTCACGTGAAGGATCTCATGAAGCAGGTCAGCCTGAAAGAGCCCTCGCTTCTCGAGATCAAGCGCGACCTGGTTGCTGTGCCCGAGATGATGCCGTTGGACCAGCTTCTCCGCTTTTTCCTTGGGAAGCACGCCCACCTCGCGCTCGCCGTCGATGAGTTCGGTGGCACCGTGGGGATGGTGACTCTCGACAACGTGGTCGAAGAGCTTGTCGGCGACATCCACGATGAGTTCGACGAACACGTGAAGCCCGAAATCCGTGAAATCTCCGAAGGAGAATATCTTCTCGAGGGAACCCTCGGGCTCTACGAGTTGGAGGAACACCTGAAGCTCGTCATAGAGAATGCCGATGTGAGCACCATCGGAGGTTACGTTACCCACCTGCTCGGTCATCTGCCCGAAGTGGAGGAGAAGGTCCGCATCGAGGATTTCGAGGTGACGGTCACGCAGTCGGACGGGAGAAGGGTCATCGAGGTGCGCTTCCAGAGGCGCGCGAGCGAGGCGGAATTCTCCGAGGAACTCCGCAAGCCGGCGGACGAAGCGACGGCCGCCGAATAGGGCGGGAATTCCTTGCCAGAAAGGAATGGTCATGCGGAACAATCGCCTCGCCGCCTTCCTTTGCCTGCTGGGGCTTGCCGCCCTCGTTCCCGCTTACTTTCTCCCTTCGTTGCTGATGAGTAACGCGGTTGAGGGCAGCCGCTGGTTTAGCATCTGGTCCGGTATCACCCGATTCTTCGCGGAAGGGAACTATTTCCTCGCTGGTATCATCTTCCTTTTCAGCATCGTCTTTCCGATCGCGAAATTGGGCCTCACGTTCGTGAGCTGCCTTGGCACCAAGCTCCTGAAGGAAAGGACGGCCATCCGGATCGTCAGGATCGCGGGCTGGACCGCGAAATACTCGATGCTCGACGTCCTTGTCATCGCGCTTCTCATCGTGCTCGTGAAGGTGAAGGAATACATCCAGCTCATCCCCACGGTCGGCATCTATCTCTTCAGCTTCTCCATTCTTTGCTCGGTGCTCGCGAGCATCGTATTTGTCGCTCCCGGCAAGCAGTGCTTCGAGGGGAGGCGTTCGCACCGGATTCCGGCCATTGTCTCTCTCTTCGTGGGAATCCTATGCGTGGGAGGGGGATTCTTTGCCTTCCGTTGCGATGGAGGGGGCATGGTCGAAGCCGTCCGCACAGCTCCCTTGAACGAGCGAGTCGTTCCTCGCACCGTCGAGCGGATGGCCCTCCTCAAGGAAACCTATGAGGCACGGGATGGATGGCTCCCGAGCCGTGAACTGCTTGGCAATATCATGGGGACGCTTCAGGCCCTCACTTCCGATACAGGCACGGTCTCGCCGGAATACTATCTTTCGATTGAGACCCGCGATGGAAGGAATTTGGAATCAGAACGGGTTAAGATTGATCCCGATGGAGACATTACCCTCGACCGGGAATGGCCGCTTCCCGAGGCGGTTCCCATGGGTGAGATCGAGCGCATCGTCCTCCACAGCCGCGTGAATTACCTCCGTAAGTGGGGCACCTCCCTCGAAGAGGAGAATCTAGCCGTCGACACCGATCCCTACCGGCGCTGGATGCGGGTTTGGCATGGTCGCATTTTCCGTTTCGAACTCCTTGGCCCGTCCCGTCCGCTCTGGACTGTCGGCTGGTGTATGGTGTCCCTCGGATTGATTCTCACTCCGGCCGGCTTTGTGATTCTCCTGCTTGGGAACCGGCTTCCCCTTCCCGATAATGGAGATGGGTCGAGCTTGCCTTCCGGAAAAGAGTCAATAGAATGACAGTCTGGGGGGGAGTAGAACTCCGACCCTCACCAACCGAATGGACAACGAGAAATCCTATAGCGAGGCCATGAACGAATGGGCGCGGAAGAACTCCTTCTTCGGCGATCGTGGCAACAGGCTGATCCATCCCAATCCAGCTTTGTCAGCGCCGCTTCGGCTTGTTGGCTATCTCTTCCGCATCCTCATTCTGGTCTTTATCGTCGGAATGGCAGTGAATGTGGGGCTCCGCAAATATGTCGGGAGCAAGGCCTTCGGAGAAAAGGCGGCCGGGGTCGTCGCCTCGATGGTGAAGGCGAGCGAGTTCGAGTCTTCTCCGTTTTTGTGGAAGGGGAAGCGCATGAGCATGAATCGCTTCTCGGCGAAAGGCGGGGAAGGCGCCTTCTACCATACTTTGAATGCGCAATACTTTCGTTTCGACTCCTCCCCGTTGGCGCTGCTGGGGGCGAAGTGGAACCTTCAGAAAGTGGTATTGAATACTCTTGATCTCAGGCTGCGCTCGGGGGCCAAGATGGTGGAAGTCCCGCTTTCGGGCTCCTTCGAGGAAAACGGGGCTCGGGAATTGTTGCTGGGAGGCTATAGCGGGCGCAGCCATGGGGGCAAAACCCTTGTTTTCGAAGAGCTCCAAGTCCTCGAGGCGAACGTGGATTGGGGGCTTTCTCAGGCCACCGAGGGAGCGCTGGTGGCCGGAAATTTAAGCTTCACTCCCGATGACGTCGCCTGGCGTCTTGAAATCATGGGGGGCATATTCCGCCAGAACTGGTTGCAGGGAGTAAGGATCGAGAAACTGACGATCACTCCCGAGGGGGACCTCCTCCATTTCAAGGACGGCGAGATTTCGCTTGCCGGGGGAGGCGCGGGAACGCTCTCGGGAAACGTTGTCCTTGGCGCGCTTCCCAAAGTCGACTTGACCCTTTCCATCGTGCGCGGGGCCTTGTCTGATCTCGTCCCGGAAAAATATACCACCTATGCCGACGGGAAGATTGAGGGAACGCTCCATATCACAGGCTCCATCAATACGAAGTCGGGGGTGGAGATCGCGGGCGACTTCCGCATCGCCGATGGGATCCTGCGGAACATTCCCGTCATGGATTCTATTTCCATTCTAACGGAAACGACCCGACTAAGGCATTTGCCTGTTACCACGGGGACGCTCAAGTTCACGACGCGGGACGGAGTGCTCGAAGTGACCGAACTCAACCTGATCTCGAAAGACACGGCGCATCTGACGGCGGAATTCTCTTATGCGAGGGACATGTCCAAGGCCTCCGAGGCGGAACTTATCGGGTTGGACACGCCGGGCGCCGATGTTTCGCCGCTGCTTTGCAGCGGAAATCTGCGTATTGGCGTGCTCCCGAAGAGCCTTGAGAACGCGAAGGATGTCGGAAACGAGTATTTTTCCCCCGAATCGGAAGGCTTTCGATGGCTCGACATCGTCTTGAGCGGGGAAATCGAGCAACTCACGCGCTCGGTTTACGATCGGATGCTCGTCGATATCAGGAAACTCCGGGATTCCCGCTGATGGGCGCCCTCAATGTTCGTGTCCTGCCCAATTCGAGGGTGGATGCCGGAGTGGTGGGAATCGACGACGAGAATACCTACCGGATCCGCCTCCGTGCTCCCGCCGTTGACGGAAAAGCGAACCGAGCGCTCGTTGCCTTCCTTTCCGAGGCGTTGGGAATCTCCAAATCCGCGGTGCGGATCGTCCGGGGAGGGAAGACGAGAATCAAGCTCATCGAGGCGGAGGGCCTCGATGCGGAGGAGATTCGCAGACGCTTGATCGCGAACTGACAGCGCGGTCATTGTAGGGGGAGAAATCGGGTGCCCGGACAGGATGTGAGCTTCAGGTATCACTCGCACTTGCCAACTCCTGGTGGAACGTCCACCCTCGACGCTAGCTCGATGAAACGCCTTGCCCATCTCTTTGAAAACAACCGCCATTGGGCGAACGCCGTCAAGGCCCGCGATCCCGCGTTTTTCGAGACGCTCGCCCGACAGCAGTCGCCGGAATACCTCTGGATCGGCTGTTCGGACAGCCGGGTGCCCGCGAATGAAATTGTCAACCTCCTTCCCGGCGAGCTTTTCGTGCATCGGAACGTGGCCAATGTCGTCGTCCACTCGGATCTCAATTGCCTGTCTGTGATCCAGTATGCGGTCGAGGTGCTGAAGGTGAAGCATATCATCGTCTGCGGTCATTACCGTTGCGGGGGAGTCGCGGCGGCGATGGAGGGGTTCGGCCATGGTTTGGTCGATAATTGGCTCGGTCATATTCGTGATGTGGAGGAACGGCACCACCTCCAGATCGAGGGAATCCAGTCTCCAATGGCGCAGCTTGACCGGATGTGCGAACTGAACGTCATCGAGCAAGTGGCAAATGTCTGCTCGACGACTGTCGCGGGAAGTGCCTGGGCGGCGGGGAGTCCCCTCACCGTTCATGGCTGGATCTACGATGTCGGCGACGGACTACTTCGCGACCTTGGAATCTGCGTGAGCGACCAGGAGGAACTGCGGAACGAGTACGCGAAGGCGGTCGAGTCGGTTGCTAGGAACTAGGGGTCTTCCTTGCGGACGGTGGCTCCCGGTGGTTAAATGGCCCACCTCACCGATATGTTCCGTACCATGAAGATCCTTCCGCTTTCCTGTTCTACCGCGATCCTTTCCGTCGTCTTCGTCTCCGCCCTGTTGTGGGCCCAGGAACCCGCGGCAACGGAAACCGACCCGCCCAGCGACCTTGCCGCCGAGGGCGCACTCATCGCCAACGCGCGGCAGCTCACATTCGCGGGGAAACGGGCGGGAGAGGGCTATTTTGGCGCGGAGGGAACGAAACTCGTTTTCCAGAGCGAGCGGGACGAGGCGAACCCGTTTTTCCAGATTTATGTGCTTGATCTCGAGACGGGCGACACCGAGCGCGTCTCTCCGGGAGTGGGTAAGACGACCTGCGCCTGGCTGAACCCGGACGGCAAGCACGTGATGTTCGCGTCAACCCATGGGGATCCCGAATCGGTGAAATTGCAGGAAGCGGAAATCGCCTTCCGCAAGTCGGGAAAGGAACGCCGGTATTCCTGGGATTACGACGAGCACTATGAAATCTACTCGGCTCCACTCGATGGCAGTAGTGAACCGAGGAATCTGACCAATACCCGTGGCTACGATGCGGAGGGTTCGTATTCGCCGGATGGAACTCTGATTGCCTTCGCCTCGAACCGTCATGCTTATTCGGATCCGCCGACGGGAACCGACAAGGAGGAATTTGATCGCCAGCAGTCCTATCTCATGGACATCTACACGATGAAGGCCGATGGCAGCGACGTGCGCCGGTTGACCGATGTCAGAGGTTATGACGGCGGACCCTTCTTCAGCGCGGATGGTAAGAAGATCTGTTGGCGGCGCTTTTCGCCGGATGGCGCGACGGCGGAGATTCACACGATGAATGTGGACGGTTCCGACCAGCAGCAAATCACACGGATTGGCGCCATGTCTTGGGCGCCGTTCTTTCATCCGAGCGGCCAGTATTTGATCTTCGCGACAAATGTCCACGGCTTTGCGAATTTCGAACTCTACATGATCGATGCCGCCGGGAAGCACGAACCGGTGAGGGTCACCTACAAGGAGGGTTTCGACGGGCTGCCTTCGTTTTCTCCGGATGGAACAAAGCTTTCCTGGACTTCGAATCGAACTTCCGACGGTAAATCACAGATCTTCCTCGGAGATTGGAGCCATGAGAAAGCGCTCGGGCTGCTCGGACTCGACGACCGCCCCGCCTCCGAGCCCGCCATTCCAATTCCGGCGGTTCTTGGGACGAAGGCCGGAATCACGGATGAAGATCTTGATGTCCATATCCGCTACCTGGCTTCAGAGGCACTTCAGGGCCGTCTCACCGGCACTGAAGGCGAACACCTGGCGACCGAATACGTGGCCCGGCGATTCAAGGATTACGGCCTTGAGCCGGCGGGAACGGACGGAACGTATTTTCAGCCTTTCGAGTTCACGGCCGGCATCGAACTCGGCGGGGGCAATGTCCTGACGATCACCCAGAGTGCTGGCAGTGCGCCGTCCACGGAACTCGCGAAGGACTGGCAACCGCTTGCCCTCTCTTCGGTCGGCAACGTCGGGCCATTGGAGATCGTCTTCGGTGGCTACGGACTGGAGGTGCCCGAGGGGACCGGGGACGACGGCAAGAAATACGAGCTCTACAGTTCTTATTTTCACCTCGACGTGAAGGACAAGTGGGTGCTCATGTTCCGCTACATGCCGGAAGACGTCGGGCCGGAATTGCGCCGTCGCTACGCCCAGCATTCGAGTCTGCGCTACAAGGCGCTGGCCGCCCGCCAGCAAGGGGCGAAGGGAATCCTTGTCGTCAGCGGCCCGAATTCCCAGGCGCGGAGCCAATTGGTTCCGCTCGGCTTTGACGCCTCCTTGGCGGGATCGGGTCTGGCCGCGCTTTCGATCACGGATGCGCTCGCGGAATCCCTTCTCAAGGCCGGGGGAGAAGCCCGCTCCTTGAAGGCGCTGCAGGACAAGCTGGATACCGGTGAAATGCTCGCAGGCTTCCCGCTCAAGGACGTGAAAATCGGGGCCACCGTCGACATCAAGCAGCAGAAGCGGATCGGACGCAACGTCCTGGCCCGCCTACCGGCGAGCGAGGCCGATGCGCAAGCGGCTCCCGTGCTTTTCGGAGCCCACGTCGATCACTTGGGCCCGAATGCGGGGATGACTTCGCTGGCGGTCAAAGGGGAAGAGAACCAGATTCATTTCGGGGCCGACGATAACGCCTCGGGAACGGCGGGAATGATGGAGATCGCCGAATGGCTTGCCGCCCAGCGCGGGGCCGGGCAGTTCATGCCTACCCGTGACATCCTCTTCGCCGCTTGGTCCGGCGAGGAACTCGGCCTGCTCGGCTCGGCCCATTTTGCTCGCGAACTCGCGAAATCCCTCAACAATGGCAACGCCGATGAGCCTCTCACCGGCAGGATCGCGGCGGCTTTCAACATGGACATGATCGGCCGCCTCGAGAAATCCGTTGTCCTGCAAGGAATCGGATCGAGCAGCTACTGGCAGACGGAGATCGAGCGCCGGAACGTCGCGGTTGGGCTTCCGATCGTGACCCAGGACGACACCTATCTTCCCACCGACGCGACCTCGTTCTATTTGCGAGGCGTGCCAATCCTCAACGCCTTTACGGGCGCGCACGAGGATTACCACACACCCCGGGATACCGCGGACAAGATCAATCTCGAGGGTGCGCGGAAGATCAGCACGCTGATGGGGTTGATCGTTCGTGATCTCGCCTCGAGCGCCGTCGATCCGGACTTCAAGGAAGTGAAGCGCCCGGAGGACAAGGGAGCGCGCGCCGGACTCCGCGCCTACCTCGGAACGATTCCTGACTATTCCCAGGGAGGCGTCGAAGGCGTGAAGCTCTCGGGTGTCACCAAGGGGGCCCCGGCGGACAAGGCCGGAATCAAGGGCGGAGACATTCTGGTGAAACTTGCGGGCAAAGAGATCAAGAACATCTACGATTACACTTACGTCCTTGAGGCGATGAAGATCGGCGACGCGGTTGAGATTGAAGTGCAACGCGGAGAAGAGCGCCTGAAGCTATCCATCACGCCAGGATCGAGGGATTAGGCCGGCCTGTGGGGATATTCCCGGAGCGAGCCGGCAGTACTCAAGCTCCTTGCCGCAAGGTGTCCGAGGCGCTAGTCTTCGCGATGCTCCCATCAATACAGACCCAGTCCGCGTTCGGTACAGTCATGCTGTTCTTTTTCGTCGGTCCTGCGTTCGCCCAGGACGTCGGGACAAAACGCGATGGCGCCGTGCCAGCCCCCGAAACCATGACCGAGAAGAAGCACGCCCACACGAATCGCCTTGTCGACGAGAAATCGCCCTACCTCCTTCAGCACGCGCACAATCCGGTCGACTGGTATCCTTGGGGCGAGGAAGCATTCAAGAAGGCGAAGGACGAAGACAAACCGATTCTTCTCAGCATCGGTTATTCCACCTGCCACTGGTGCCATGTCATGGAGCGCGAGTCCTTTGAGAATGAGGCGATCGCCGCGATGATGAACGAGAATTTCGTCTGCATCAAACTTGATCGGGAAGAACGTCCGGATGTGGACAAGATCTACATGACCTTCGTCCAGGCCGTCTCCGGCGGTGGGGGCTGGCCATTGAATGTGATTCTGACGCCCGACCGGAAACCCTTCTTCGGAGGAACGTATTTCCCTCCGGTCCCGAAGGGCGGTCAGCCATCCTGGCCGCAGGTGCTCGAGCATATCACGAAGCTCTGGGGTGAGAAGAGGAAAGAAATCAACGAGTCCGCGGACGACACGGCGACGAAACTCGCCGAGATGATGAATCAGGTGCCGGAGGGCCCGCCCGCCGAGTTCGACGCGGCCGTGATTCAGAACGCGCTCTCGGTCTTCAAGGCTGAGTTCGATCCGAAATACGGCGGTTGGGGCGCGGCACCGAAGTTTCCTCGCCCAAGCCAGCCCTTGTTCATGCTCCGCGCGGCCAAACGATTCGATGACAAGGCAGCGATCGAGCAGGTGCTCCTTACCTGTGACCGGATGGCAGAGGGAGGCATGCACGACCAGCTGGGTGGAGGCTTTGCGCGCTATTCCGTCGATGCGCAGTGGCTCGTGCCCCATTTCGAGAAAATGCTTTACGACAACGCGCAGATGCTCCGGCTTTACCTCGAAGCCTACGAGATCAGCGGAGGAAAGGAGAACTATGCGGGCGTGGCGCGCGACATCATCACTTACATCCTTCGCGACATGACGCATCCCGAGGGGGGCTTCTATTCGGCGGAGGATGCCGACAGCGAAGGCAAGGAAGGGAAGTTCTATTGCTGGACGAAGAAGGAACTGGAGGCGCTTCTAACCAAGGAGGAATGCGCCGCCGTCGTGACGTATTTCGGAGTGACCGAGGAAGGGAATTTCCTCGATCACAGTGATCCCGAGGCCCTTCCGGGGCAAAATGTCCTCCATATCGCCGCCCCGTCCGATCCTCCGTCCCCTGAAACGATGGCGGTCATCGAAAGCGCGAAAGGCAAGCTTTTCGCGGTGCGGGAGAAGCGAGTTCGCCCGGGGCTCGACGACAAGATCCTCACGTCGTGGAATGGCCTCATGCTGGGTTCGCTCGCCCGTGCCTATGCCGTCCTCGGCGATCCCGCCTACCGCGATGCCGCCGAGAAGAACGTCGCCTTCATCAAGTCCGCGATGTGGGATGCGGCGGCCGGGAAACTCTTTCACCGCTGGCGCGAGGGAGAGCGCGATACGGTCCAGCTCCTGGACACCCACGCCTATCTCCTCGACGGCCTGATTGAACTTTATGAAGCCACGCTTGATCCCGCGCATCTCGAATTCGCGCTGGCCGTCGCGAGGCGAATGATCGACGGATTCTACGACAAGGAGC
>JAHEDC010000121.1 GCA_024641425.1 Verrucomicrobiales bacterium
CGAGGGCGCAGGTTTGGTCGCTGGCGCTGACTTTCATGGGCCGCCCGAGGATGTCGGCGTAGATTTGCATAAGGGTCGCGTTCTTGGCCGCGAGGCCGCCGCAGTTGATGACCTCGTCGATGGCCACGCCGTAGTACTCGATGCGCCGGATGATGGTGAGGGCCCCGAAGGCGGTGGCTTCGATGAGGGCGCGGTAGATCTCGTGGGCCTTCGTGTGGAGCGTCTGCCCGAGGAGGAGGCCGGTGAGGCGGACGTCGACGAGGATGGTGCGGTTGCCGTTGTTCCAGTCGAGCGCGAGGAGGCCGTGCGCGCCCGGTTTCTCGTTCGCCATTTCCTTTTCCATGCTGGCGAATTTCTCGTCGGCGGTGGCGCCGTAGCGATCGGGGACGAGGTTGTTCACGAACCAGAGGAAGATGTCGCCGACGGCGGATTGGCCGGCCTCGATGCCGTAGTAGCCAGCCATGACGGAGCCGTCGACGATGCCGCAGACGCCGGGGATGTCGGCGAGCGGGGTGTCGTTGGGGGCGACCATGATGTCGCAGGTGCTGGTGCCGAGGGCCTTGACGAGGGTGCCGGGTCGGATGCCGGAACCGACGGCGCCCATGTGCACGTCGAAGGCACCGACCGCGACGGGAAGGCCGGCGGGGAGTCCGAGGCGGGCGGCCCATTCCTCGGTGAGGGTGCCGGCGGGCTGGTCGGCTGGGACGGCTTTCTCATAAAGGCGGTCGCGCAGGGGGGCGAGGTCGGGGTGGAGCGCGGCGAGGAATTTCGCATCCGGCAGGCCGCCCCACTCTTCACAGAACATGGCCTTGTGCCCGGCGGCGCAGATGCCGCGGATGACCTTGTCGGGCCGGGTGTTGCCGGTGAGGAGGGCGGGGAGGTAGTCGCAGTGCTCGGTGAAGCTGTGGGTGGCGGCGAAGACTTCGGGCGCGACGTTCCGGAGGTGGAGGATCTTGCTCCACCACCATTCAGAGGAGTAGATGCCGCCGCACTTGGCGAGGTACTGCGGGCGCAGGCGGGCGGCGGTCTCGGTGATGAGGGCGGCTTCCTCGTGGGAGGTATGGTCTTTCCAGAGCCAGACCTGGGCGTCGAGGTTGTCGCGGAATTCCGGCTGGAAAGCGAGCGGGGTGCCGTCGGCATCGACGGGGATGGGCGTGCTGCCGGTGGTGTCGACGCCGAGGCCGACGATGGCGGCGGGGTCGAAGTCGAGGTCGGTGGCGCGGGCCTGCGCGAGGGCCCCGGTGACGATGGCGACGAGGCCGTCGTGGTAGTCCCGGGGATTCTGCCGGGCGAGGTTGGGATCGCGCGGATCGGTGAGGATGCCGAGCGTGCCGGAGGGGTAGGGGAAGACGGCGGAGCCAAGCTCGCGCCCGTCCGCGAGGTCGATGAGGAGGGAGCGGCAGGAGTTGGTGCCGTAGTCGAGGCCAAGGGCGTATTTTTTGCGCATGGCCACCGTGATAGCGGGAAGCGCGTGGGGGTGCAAGGGGATTCCGAAGTCGCGGGGAAGCTGGTGTTTTCCGCTGGCGGGAGGCGCGGGTCGGGGAAATACTGCCGGGATGCGCGCTTTGTTTTTTACCTGCTCTTTTTTCTCCCTCCTGCTGCCGGGTGCCGTCTTCGCCGATGGGGAGGGGGACAATGATTTCGCGAAGGTGCGGAAGGTGCCGCCGCCGGGCGTGGAGGTGTCGGCGGAGGATCGGGAGAAGCTGGAGGAGGGCGTGCGCGTGCTGCGGGTCGAGATAGGGAAGCTCGGGAATGAGCCGCTCCTGCCAGATGTGGAGATTTACGCGAAGGCGGTGGACTGGGCCCTGCGCTATGACGAGTTCTTCAAGCCGGAGGACTTCAAGGCCGGCTATGCGCTGCTGGAGGAGGGGTTCACGCGGGCGAAGCAACTGACGGCGGGCGACGCGCCCTGGACGAAGCAGACGGGGCTCGTGGTGCGGGGCTATCGTTCCCGGATCGACGGCTCGGTACAACCATACGGGCTGGTGGTGCCGGAAAATTACGTTTTTGACGGGGAGAAGCGGCACCGGCTGGATTTCTGGTTCCACGGACGCGGGGAGACGGCGACCGAACTGGGCTTCATCCGGGACCGGACGCACAACCGCGGGCAGTTCACGCCCGCGGACACGCTGGTGCTGCACCCCTTCGGGCGCTACTGCAACGCGAACAAGTTCGCGGGGGAGGTGGATCTGTTTGAGGCGCTGGAGCACGCGCGCTCGCAATACCGGATCGATGACGACCGGATCGCGGTGCGGGGCTTCTCGATGGGGGGCGCGGCGTGCTGGCAGTTCGCGGTGCATTACGCCGACCAGTGGATGGCGGCGCAACCCGGCGCGGGGTTCGCGGAGACAAGGGAGTTCCTGCGCGTGTTCCAGAACGAGGTGGTGGAGCCGACGGACTACGAGGAGAAGTTGTTTCACCTCTATGATTGTACGGACTGGGCGATCAATCTCGTGCAGTGTCCCACCGTGGCCTATAGCGGTGAAGTCGATAAACAGAAGCAGGCGGGAGACATCATGGAAGCCGCGCTGAAGAAGGAAGGGATTACGCTCACGCATCTTATCGGGCCGAAGATGGCGCACCAGATCGACGAAGGCTCGGCGAAGGAGATCGACCGGCGGCTCGACAGCATCGCCGTGACGGGACGGGATCGGATGCCGAGCATGGTTCTGTTCGTGACCTACACGCTCCGCTATAACCGGATGAACTGGGTGACGGTGGACGCGCTGGAGAAGCATTGGGCGCAAGCGCGGGTGGATGCCGAGATCGCCGGGGTGGTGGTGAAGTTGACGACGCGGAATGTTGCGGCACTGACGCTGGAAATGCCAGCAGGGATGTGCCCGATCCCGGTCTGGGCGCAGCCGATGCTGGTGATCGATGGACAGGAGATCGACGCGGCGAGGGTGGGCTCGGATCGCTCGTGGAAGGTGCGGCTTCTCAAGAAGGAGGGAAAGTGGCAGCTCGCGGGGGATGCGGAGCCGGGCCTGCGGAAGAAGCACGGCCTCCAGGGGCCGATCGACGATGCCTTCATGGACGCGTTTGTCTTCGTGAAGCCGACGGGCCCGGCGGTGAATGAAAAGGTGGGCGCGTGGGTGGACTCGGAGTTGACGCGCGCGGTCGCGCAGTGGCGGCAGCAGTTCCGCGGCGACGCGCGGGTGATCGAGGACAAGGCGCTGACGGACGCGGACATCGCGGCGAACAACCTCGTGCTCTGGGGCGATCCGTCGAGCAACGCGGTGCTGGCGCGGGTGCTGGAGAAGCTGCCGCTGACGTGGGACGCGTCGAAGGTGGAGATCGGCGGGAAGAACGGGGAGGGCTCGCACCATGTGCCGGTGCTGATTTTCCCGAATCCGCTGAACCCGGAGAAGTATGTCGTGGTCAACAGCGGCTTCACGTATCGCGAATACGATTACCTGAACAACGCGCGGCAGGTGCCGAAGCTGCCGGACTGGGCGCTGATCGACATCGACACGCCGCCGAACGCCCGGCATCCGGGGAAGGTGGTCGCGGGGGGATTCTTCGGGGAAGCGTGGGAGACGCTGCCTACGGCGGAATGAGTAATGACTAATTTCTAATGACTCATGAATAACGCCTTTTCGAATGCCACCGGTGACTGCTTTCACCTGGACGAGGAACTGGTCGCGCGGGGTATCGCGGGTTCGCGGGCGAGTGCGCGGCGGCGAATCATCCTACCGATCCATCGCGTGCAGGAGGCGCGGGTGCAGCGGATGCTGAATTTCCTGCAACCGGGGACGTACATCCGGCCGCATTTGCATCCGCTCGAGCACGCGTCGGAGACGATCTGCGTGCTGCGCGGGGCGCTCGGGTTTGTGTTGTTCGATGACGCGGGCGCGGTGCGGGAAACCCTGGTGCTGCGGGCGGGCGGACTGGGCGTGGTGGACATCGAGCCGCGCGTCTGGCACGGGATGGCGGCGCTGGAGGAGGATACCGTCTTGCTGGAGATGAAGCAGGGGCCGTATGACGCGGCGACGGACAAGGTCTTCGCGGCGTGGGCTCCCGAAGAGGGAAGCGCGGGGGCGGAGGCGTATGAGCGCGGGGTGGCGGGGTTGTTTGCGGGGGGCGCAGGCTAGCCGAGGCCTTCGGCTTGTTTGAGGTCGGCTTTGAGACCGGGGCAGAGCTTCGGGAAGGCGCGTTCCAGGATCTTGGGGGAGCCGGTGGTCGTGATGCGGATGGTGGGCTCGGTGTCCTCGGGAGCGAAGAGGTTGTCTGTTTCGAGGCGGCGTTTCACCTGCCGCGCGACGGCGGCACCGGTGTCGATGACGGCGACGTCGGGGCCGGTGAGTTGTTCGATGACGGGGCGGAGGAAGGGATAGTGGGTGCAGCCGAGGACGATGACGTCGGCTCCTTCGTTGAGGAGGGGCATGACGTGGAAATTGACGGCATGGCGGGCCTCGATGCCGTCGAGGATGCCGGCTTCGACGAGGTCGACGAATTCGGGACAAGGACGGGTGATGAGGCGGAGATCGCGGGCGTGGGCATTGACGAGACGGAGGTATTTCTCGCCCGCGAGCGAGGCCTCGGTGGCGAGGACGCCGATGGTGTTGGTCTTGGTGAGGGCGGCGGCCGGTTTCACGGCGGGCTCCATGCCGGTGAAGGGGACGGGATAGGCGGCGCGGAGGCTTTCGACGGCGGCGATGGTCGCGGAATTGCAGGCCACGACGACCATCTTCGCTCCTAGGGCGAGGAGATGGTCGGTGATGGCGAAGACGCGGGCGCGGATGTCCTCGACCGGCTTCGGGCCATACGGGCACCAGGCGGAATCGCCGACATAGTGGAGGGATTCGTTCGGGAGGAGGGCGTGGATCTCGCGAAGGACGGAAAGTCCACCGAGTCCGGAATCAAGGATGCCAATGGGGCGGTTCTGCATGCGTGGCAAGGATAGCATCGGGCGACTGGAGCGCAAAGCCGGGTCCGTTTCGGCGCCGCGACCTGGAAATCGCGGTTTACTCTGCCGGGGGAATCTGGAAGACTCGGTGGTGTTCGTCCCGATGCGGGCGGATGGAAGATTACCATTATGAGCAGCGAACAGATTCGGAAAAGGCGGAGCAACGAGGAAGCACTCCTGCGGGAACTGCATTTCCGCGGCATGCTCTCGCGCAGCGAGCTGAGCCGACGCTTGGATATTCGGAAGTCGAGTGTGACGAACATCGTGACGGACATGCTGGAGCGCGGGATCCTCATCGAGGAACATCCTGAGGCCCCGCGGAGTCGGGTCGGCTTAAACGGGGGCGCGATGCGGACCTTGACCGCCTATCTGACTCCGGGGGAGATCCGCGTGTCCGAAATTCTGGGCGATGGAACGGTGTCCGGTATCGCGCGGGAGAAGACCTCGCGCGGAACGCTGCCCAGTGACCTGCTGGCGAAGACGGCCCAGATGCTGGGGGCGGAACTCAAGGCCGCCCGGCTCGCGCGGCGCCCGATGATCGGAGTGGGGGTGGCCGTGCCGGGAACGGTGGATCCAAGGATCGGACGGGGGATACACGCGGTGAACCTGCGGCAGTGGAAGGACATCGAGGCCGGGCGGATTC
Source organism: Verrucomicrobiales bacterium (assembly GCA_024641425.1). Lineage (GTDB taxonomy): Bacteria > Verrucomicrobiota > Verrucomicrobiia > Verrucomicrobiales > DEV007 > JAHEDC01. The sequence goes on from JAHEDC010000121.1 coordinate 5,550, forward strand.
TTGAGGCCGAGTTGGGAATTCCGGTGCGCGTGGAGAATGACGCGCACTGCCAGCTCCTGGGGAATACTTGGTTCCGCACCGACCTCGTGGGTTATCGGAATCTGCTCTATGTGTCGCTGCAAGAGGGGGTGGTCGCGGTTGGAATGGTGGGCGGGAAGGTGCTCTCGGGCAAGCATTTCGCGGCCGGGGAGATCGGCTGCCTCCGCGCGGGGTCGGAAGGAAGGCGCTGTACCTGTGGGAAATCGGACTGTCTCCAGACTTACGTGAGCACGCCCGCGCTGGTGAATTCCTTGAACCGCAAGCGTCCGGGGCGCTCGTTCCACAATGTGGCGGAACTCGCGTCGGCGGTCGCTGGAACGGAAGATCCGGACTTGCTCGGAGATGTCCACGCCGCGCTGGAGCCCCTGGCTCCGATTGTGGCCACGATGACGGCGATGCTTGACCCGGATGCCATCGTGCTCGCGACCGAGGACGCGGCATTTTCGGATCTTGTCCGCCCGCTGCTGGAGAGTCACCTCAACCGTGAGATGCTCGGCCTCTACGCTCAGGCGGTGCGGGTGGTGGTGGCGGACGACGTGGAGAAGGCGACGTTGCGAGGCGTGGCGTCGGTGCTCATCCGCAGGGCTTTCCGCAACGGCTTCGAAATGGCGGGGTAAGGGCTGTGGGCCGAAACGAAAACAGGCCCGGAACGCAAGGTGCGCTCCGGGCCTGATTCGGAATCTTCGGACCGGCTAGCCGAGGGCGTAGGGGGCGCGGTAGTCGCGCATGAGGAGCTTGCTCGCCTCGGCATCGCCGAGGATTTCCTCCTTCGCCGGATCCCATTTGATCTTGTGTCCGACGAGCATGGCGATGAGGCCAAGGTGGCCGGGAATGGCGGAGTGGTGGGCGACTTCGGCGGGGGTGAGCGTGGCTTCGCGGGATTTCACGCAATCGATGAAATTCCGGTGATGGCCGGGCGAGTAGAAGAGGCTGACCTTGCGCTGGTCTTCGGGAAGGCGCTTCATTTTCTTCCACTCCTCATTCGAGGCGTCGAATCCACCGCGATCAACCCAGACCCAGCCGTCGGTGCCGATCCATTTCGTGCCGCTCCTAATGTCACCGTGACCGCCGGCGATCGTCATCGTGATGCCGTCGGCGTATTTCGATTCGATCCGATACTTCGTAGCCGTGTTCCAGACGGCGTCCTTGGCCGGGAATTCGCCGACGCCCTCGATCTCGACCGGGCCGTCGTCGTCCTTGCCGAGACCCCAATGGGCGATGTCGCAGTGGTGGCCGATCCAGTCGAGGAGCTGGCCACCGCCAATGTTGTAGTTCCAACGCCAGTTCTTGTGGATGCGGCCCTCGATGTAAGGCTCCATCGTCGCGGGTCCGATCCAGGTCTCGTAGTCGAGGCGGGCCGGGGGATCGGTGACGGTCATCTTGTCCTTGGTCCCCGCGAAGTCATGGTGGCCGGCGGGCAGTCCCACCTCGACATGGGTGATCTTCCCGATGAGGCCGTTGCGGACGATCTCGGCGCCCTTGTGGAAATTGTCGACCGAGCGCTGCCATGAGCCGGTTTGCCAGATCCGCTTGTTCGCCTTCACGGAGTTCACGATGGCCTGCTGCTCCTTGATCGTGCGGGCGAGGGGTTTCTCGCCGTAAATATCCTTGCCATTCTTCGCGGCTTCGGTGGCGGTGAGGGCGTGCCAATTGTCCGGAACGGCAAGCATGACGGCGTCGATGTCCTTCCGGGCCATCATCTCCTTGTAATCATGGTAGCCTTTGCAGTCCTCGTTCTTGTAAAAGCGGTTGATCGAGCCAACTGCCTGTCCCAAGGCATCCTTGTCGATGTCGCAGGCGGCGACGACCTGGCAGTCGTCGAGCCCCATGAAGTCGTTGGTATTGCCGGGGCCCATCATGCCCCAACCTACGACGCCCATGGTAATGCGGTTGGAGGGCGCGGGTTTGTCGCCCAGTCCGAGGACATGGGAGGGGACGATCATGGGAGCGCCAATGGCGGCTCCGGCGGTCTTGAGGAAATTACGGCGGGATTGACGGGTGGGTTTCATAGGTGCGAAATGCGGGGTTTCCGGTTGGGATTCTTTTTCGAGCTGTTCTACACGGTTTGAGTCATTGTGGGGAGACAATTTTTCGCCGTTTCGCGGAGACGACGGCTCCGACGAGGAAGGCGGCGCCAACGCCGATCATGAAGGTGGAGAAGAATTGTCCCTTGGTGAGGACGCCAAAGGGACCGTAGCCGGATTCCGGCTGGCGGAACTGCTCGCCGATGATGCGGAAAATGGCGTAGAGGATGAAGAAAAGCCCGGTGATGATTCCGTTCGGAAGGTTTCGGAAGCGCAGCCGGATGACGATCAGGATCAGAAAGACAGTGAGCCCTTCCATGAGGGCCTGGTAGATTTGCGACGGATAGCGCGGGGTAAGATATTCGGCGAGGACGTCGCGCAGTCCCGCATCGTGCCGTGCGGCCTCAATGACAGCGTCGGGGCTGATCGAATTGCCCTCGACCACTCCCTGCGCGCGTTCCGCGATTTCGTCGAAGTGGGGGAAATCCGGCTCCTTCATTTCGCTGGGGAACTGCACCGCCCAACGCGCGGTGGAGGGGCGTCCGTAGAGTTCCCCATTGATGAAATTCGCGATGCGAACGAAGAAGATTCCGGGTGTGGCGGCGATGCAGAGCTGGTCCCCGAGGCCGCTCCAGGAAATGCGATGGCGCCGGGCGTAGAACCAAGTGAAGATGGCCACGCCCGCGATGCCGCCGTGGCTGGCCATGCCCCCGTCGAGAAAGTGGAAGAAGATGGCGGGATTGGCAAAGAACTCTTCCCGGTTGTAAAGGAGCATGTAACCAAGGCGTCCCCCGATCATGACTCCGAGGATCGCCGTCCAGGTAATGAAATCGCCGACCTGGCACTCCTTCAGGTCACGGTAGAGATCCCTTCGGATGAGTGTGCGCAGGATGAGGAATGCGACGAGGAAGCTCAGCACATAGGCCAGACCGTAGTAGCGGATGCCCCACTTTTCGGAAAAGCGGACGAGGAAGGGACTGAGATGGTGGACGTAATAGGCGAACACGCGCGGAAGCTGACACCAGCAATGGGGCGAAGGCAAGCGCGATTGCCTCCCGGGCACTTCTCCATGGGCGGTTGACAGGAGCGGAATCGGAGATAGGTCTTTCCGGCGTGCCCACTTCCGCGGTGCGCGACCCCATTGATGCCATGAAGGAATCCGCAATACTCGTCACTGGTGGCGCCGGTTACATCGGTTCCCACACCGTCCGCATGCTTGCCGAGGACGCGGGGCGGAAGGTGATCGTGCTCGACAATCTCGTCTACGGGCACTCGGAGTCCCTCGTTTCTCCGGGCGTCACGCTCGTGCGCGGGGACGTGGGCGACAGGGTTGCCGTGGACGCGATCTTCGAGGCTTATGCCATCGAGGCCGTGGTGCATTTCGCGGCCTACTGCTATGTGGGGGAGTCGGTGACGGATCCGCTGAAGTATTATCGCAACAACACGGCCGCGCCGCTGACGGTGCTGGAGGCGATGCAATGCCACGGTTGCGACAAGTTCATCTTCTCCTCGACCTGCGCGACCTATGGGAATCCGGTGACGTTGCCGCTCTCGGAAAATCACCCGCAGGATCCAATCAATCCCTACGGCCGGAGCAAGTTGATGCTGGAACAGATCCTGCGCGATTGCGAACGGGCTTTCGGGCTCCGGAGTGTTTGGCTCCGGTATTTCAATGCCTCGGGTTGCTCGCCGGACGGACTCATCGGTGAGGATCACGATCCGGAAACGCACCTCATTCCACTCGTGCTCATGGCGATCAAGGGCGAACGGGAGAACATCAAGGTCTTCGGCACCGACTATCCGACTCCCGATGGCACGTGTATCCGCGATTACATCCATGTTCTCGATCTCGGGCGCGCGCATGTGATGGCGCTCGATTATCTGGAGAAAGGCGGCGCGACCGTGGCCTGCAATCTCGGGACCGGGAAAGGTGTTTCGGTGAAGGAAATCATCGCGATCGCAGAGGAACTGACGGGCGGAAAAGTACCGGTCGAGTTCGTGGAACGTCGCGAGGGAGATCCTCCGGAACTGGTCGCGGACCCCCGATTCGCCAGGGCCAAGCTTGGTTGGGAAGCGGAATACAAGGACGTGCGCGAGATCGTCCGCACCGCCTGGAAGTGGCTCAGCGGGCCGCGGGGCGGAAGATATTAGGGGCGCTGGTCGCGGTCAACGCTCCGCGGTGGCCGTCCCTTTTCCGGCGCCGAGTTTTTCGATGCCCCAGACGACGGCCGCGCCGAGGACGATGAGGCCGAGCGCGTAATGCGTCGTGCTGCTGGAGAAATCGGGAAGGTGCCATTCGTAGCCGATGGTTACAGGTTCCCCTTTTTTCAGAACTTCGACGCCCGCGGCGTCGAGCAGGTGGACGTTGGCCTTCCACGGCCAGATAATGGGAAGCGAGCCGAGAACGAAACCGGTGAGGAGTCCGACGGCGAGGTCGTGGTGCTTTGCAAAAACCCAGGAAAGGAGGCGCGAAAAGGTGACGAGGCCCACAACGCACCCGATGCCGATCGGGATGAGGATTTTGAAGGCATCCGTGAACGGGGTGCCGAAATCGAAGCCCTTGAGACCAGTGAAGACATCGGAAATGGAACCGAGAACGAGCATGTAGTTGCCCATGAGGAGGAGAACGAACGAACCACTCAGTCCCGGAACGATCATACTGCACACGGCCACGATACCGCAGACGATAAGGTAGATGAAATGGGGGTTCTCGCTCGCAGGCGTCAGGAAGGCAATGGAGGCCGCGATGGCGGTGCCAAGAAGGAGGGTCGCCACGGAGCCCGCGCTCCAGCGTTTGACCATGGCTCCGACATAGAAGATCGAGACAAGGATGAGTCCGAGGAAGAAAGCCCAGATGAGAACCGGTTGATTCTTGAACATCCATTCGAGCGCCTTGGCAAGGGTCAGGATGCTGGCGCCGACTCCCAACAGCAAAACCGCGAGGAAGCGGAAATCGACATGCGCCAACAGCTTGCGGAATTCGGACTTGCGGAGGAGGCGGAAGGCCTCCGCATCGATGGATTTCAGCGCGTTGATGAGGCGCTCGAAGATCCCGGTGATGAAGGCGATGGTGCCCCCGGAGACGCCAGGGATGACGTTCGCGGCCCCGATGGCCATTCCTTTGAAGAAGGTGAGAAGATCGCTGAGAATGCTCTCGCGGGGTGTGCTTTGCATGTCGGATAGGCTCGTTGGTTCCGCGTCGGGTAGACAAAGCGGAATCCATCGATTCCGGGCACTGTCAATGCAAGCGAAATCCGTTGGGGGGAATCTGTAACCTCAGCTGTCGCGGAATTTCCGCCACATCTTCTCGGATTTCTCGTTCTCCCATTTCTTCCATCGCTCCCACCGGGATGGCTCGTTGATGCCCTCGTTCCAACGGGTGAGTCCGTCGTCCTCGTCTTCCTCCTTGTCCTTCCTGAATACAGCGCAGCCAGTCAGGGCACCCAGATAGCCGAGGGTGACGAGAAGCAGGAGCGATTTGCGGAACGTTTTCATTTCTTGAGTGGGACGGGACCGCAATCATGCCTCGGAGTGGGAAGGGAATCCAGCAATTGTTTTCGCATTCATCGCCGGGATCACTTGACTTTCTCCTCCTTTTCGATTTCGCCCTTTGAGACGCCGGTAGTTTCGGCCCAGGCCTTCCAGAGCGCGGCCAGTTCGCTGACTTTCTCCGGCATGTCGCCGCTCAGGTCGCGGGTTTCGGTGCGATCCGCCTCCATGTCATAAAGCTCCCACCTCCGCAGTCGCCCTTCCCAACCGAGTTTCCATTTCCCGTCGCGGACGCCACGGTTGCCGGCGAAAAACCAGAAGAGTGGCGCGTCCCTCTCGACGGTGGCCGATGAATCGCGAAGAACGGGTAGAAGGCTGATCCCCTCGAGCGGACGCAGTGGCTTGCTTTCGAATTCGGAAGGATACCGGGCTCCGGCGGCGTCGAGAAACGTCGGGAGGAGGTCGATGATATGACCGACCTGATTCGTCATTCCTCCCGGCTTGATCGCGGAGGGCCAGCGCGCGATGAGCGGGGTGGCGATGCCGCCTTCGTGCATGCTTGTCTTGTAGCGTCGGAAGGGCGAGTTCTGCGCGAAGGCCCAGCTTGGCCCGACGTGACTGTAGAATTCCTTCGGGCCCGGAATCTGGTCTCCCTTGCTCCCGCCGGGAGTCTCGGCGCAGCTTCCGTTGTCGGAAAGGAATAGGACGAGCGTATTCTCGGCACGCCCCGATTTCTCAAGGGCGGCAAGGAGGCGTCCGATGTTCTGATCCACGCAATCGATCATGGCCGCGTAAACTTCCATGCGAAGCTGCTGCCACTCCTTGTTCTTCGCGGCCTCCCACGGTTCGACCTCGGGATCGGGCGCGGGAAGCGCCCATGAGGAGTCGACGAGGCCAAGTTCGACCGCGCGGGCATGACGGCGTTTTTGCAGCGCGCCCCAGCCATCGGCGAACTTTCCTTTATACTTCGCGATGTCTTCGGGCTTGGCCTGAATCGGGTAATGCGGGGCCGTGAACGGCAGATAAAGGAGAAACGGCTGCTCGTTCTTGGAGAATTCCTCCAGCATGGTGATCGCGTGATCGGTGAAGGAATCGGTCAAGTAGAAACCATCGGGAAACTCGGTGATCCGTTCCTCTCCCTGACCAAAGAAGCGTTTCCCGCCGCCCTTGAATTTTGGATCGGGAATCGCGGGATCAAAGAAATTGCAGCACCCGTCCCAGAGCCCATAGGAACGGTCGAAGCCACGATCAACCGGCCGATGGGGCGCACGGCTTCCATTGTGCCATTTGCCGCTGATTCCGGTTTGGTAGCCCGCCCGGCGCATCGCCTCCCCGAAGGTCAGCATCCGGTCGTCGAGCAGTTCGATGCCGTTTCCTCCTTTCCGGGGATAAAGGCCGGTCAGGAGCGAGGCGCGCGTGGTCGTGCATTTCGCGTTGTTGTAGAATTGACGGAAGCGGAGACCGTCGGCGGCGAGCCGATCGATGTTCGGAGTCTGAATGTCTTCCGCGCCATAGCAGCCGATGTCCGACCAGCCCATGTCATCGACCATGATGAGTAGGATATTCGGACGCTCGGCGGCGCGGGCGGGCACCATACCGATGAGGAGGGCCGTGAGGATGGACAGGGATTTCATGGAGTCTATCCTGACATCCTCGCTCTTGGAATCAATCCTCAATCGACACCTTCATCTCGTCGGAATTCGCCTTGAGTTCGGGAGCATACATCGCGCTGGCGCGGGTCGGAAGGGCGGAGAACTTGCCCGGGATCTCGGCGCGCATGCGGTAGAAGAGGCTGTGCTTCCCGCGGGCCAGCGCGCGCACGAAGAAGGCGACCTTCTCGTCGCGCAGTTCCATGTAGGCACCGAGTCCGTTCTTCGCGTAGCCGCTCTGCACCTCGACCGGTTCGAAGCCGCTTGCCTTCATGTCTTCGAAGAGAATGTATTCGTAGTCGTTCTTGCTCTCGATCACGAGTTCGATCTCGACGAGGTCGCCGCTCTTCAGGGCATCGCCGGACTTCAGCGGTTCGCGCGTGTATTTCTCGACCTTCTGCCCGACCGACTGCCCCCTCGCTCCGACGACGCGGACTTCCTTGTCTTCGGGGACGAGCTTGTAATACTGGCGCTCGACCTTGATTTCCAGTCCCGCCTTCTCGATGAATTCCTCCAGGGTGAAATTCGTGAGATACGCGTTGTAATAGAGGGGGCCGGTTCCTTTCTTCCGGAATTCCAGCTTGTGCGCGCCGTTCGTGATGGCATCGCCGACGAGGAGTAACTGGTTGTCGTAGGTGAAGAGGTTGTCCTTGTTGATCGTGACCTCCTTGACGGCTTTCCCATCGAGAAGAATCTCGACCGTCATGTCCGGGGCGTCCTCGCCGCTGGCCTTCACGTAATCGGCGATGGCCTCGACGCACAGGGCGGTGTCGCGCGTGCTGTTCCAGTACGTCGCGTGTTTCCGGTTGTTGACGAGATACTTCACGAGTCCGCTGGCCTGCGGGCTCTTCGGCTTCACGGCGGCGAGTAACTTCAGGTAGGCGGCCTGGGCCTCGAATTCACTACCGTACCAATACCACCAGTAACCGGCGTTCCCGAGTTCGAGATAGGCGGTCTGGTTTTCGTCGTCGATCTTCAGGAACTGCTCGATGTTCCGGATGAGCATGTCGCGTTCCTCGTTGCGATTGATCCTGTGCATGGCGAGCCCCGCCAGCGCCTTGGCGTAGACGGCGAGCTGGTTGCGGTCGCGGTAGACGAAATCGCGCATCTCGGCATCCACGACCTCGGCGTCGCAGAGCACCATGAAGGT
>JAHEDC010000122.1 GCA_024641425.1 Verrucomicrobiales bacterium
CAGACTTGCGCACGGAGGGATTGTCGAGGGCATCGGCGAAACGCAGCGCCTCCTCCGGCGCCTTCTTTACCCAGCCGCGAACGACCCCGGGCAGCAAGCGCTCCCGCTCGGTCTGGTCCTTAATGCCCATGACCCAGCGCAAGGCCTCGTCGGGCTGGCTATCCGCCCACGATCCCGCGACCATGGCCATTTCCTGGGCGCGCCGCACTGGATCGGTTCCCATTTCCGCCATCAGCGCCGCCTTCGCCGGATTGGCGAAGGTCATCATGCCCATTGCCCCGCTACGGATTTCCGCGTTCTCGGCCGTCGATTCCAATCCATTGAGGCACGCCATCGCTGATTGCGGATCCTTCTCCATCCAGCCTCCCATCACACCCTGAAACGCCATCTGGCGGATCAGTGTTCCGCCCGCCATCTCGCGGGAGCGCGCGACAGCCGCTTCGGGATCAAACTCGGACCAACGCGAGAAAAGGGCCATCACGCCGAACACCATCGAACGACCGTTCTTGCCCGTCACCGCCTCCTCCATCAACGCCACCGCATCCGGAATCTCCTCTGGCGAAAGCTCGTACATGAGCTGCCCGAGCTTCGCCAGCGAGCGCATCGGATTGGGATGATGGGCGGAATCGGTGATCTGCTTCCTCAGCCGATCCAAGACCGTGGGCAGGTTTCCCGCCTCCCCGGCTTCCGCATCCCCGTTTTCCCGCTCCGCCGACGCGTCGCGCGCCCTCGTCGTCCCACCCGATTTCTCCGGGTTCCCGCCGTTGATGCCGTTGATGCCACCGCCCCCCGCGCCTGTTTCGAATCGCGGCTGCGGCCCGAAGTGCCCTGCCGCCAGTCCAACCATGAGACCACCGGTAAACAGCAGCAACGGCCCCCACCAGGATCGCTGATTTGGACGGGAATTCTCCATGGTCGAAACTACGGCGGCAGCACCCGGAAAGCGAGCGATTACCGCCGGTTGAACGCCACACATTCCGCATACGTCGCCCCGTGCCCGCCAAAGATATCCAGCGCGCTGCCGATGGTCAGATCGACGCGGCCACCGCTCAGGCGCTCGACTTCGCGGAGGTCGTCGAGGGAACGCGCCCCGCCCGCGTAGGTCATCGGGCAGCCGTTCCATTTGCCTAACATTGCCACCAGGGCCTCGTCGATGCCACCGCATTTGCCCTCGACATCGGCGGCGTGGATGAGGAATTCCGCGCAGCGAGCGGCGAGGCGGTCGAGGGTGGAGTGATCGACGGCGAGGTCGGTGCGAGTCTGCCAACGGTTCATCGCGACCACCCAGCGGCCCGGCCCGTCGGCGCGGCAACTGAGATCGAGAACCAGTCGCTCTGTCCCGACCGCCGCGATGAGGGCGGCGAGTTTTTCCTCAGAAAAACGTCCGTCCGCATCGAAGATCCACGACGTGACAATGACATGCGAAGCCCCCGCTTCGAGCCACGCGGCGGCATTCTCCGGCGTGATCCCGCCACCGACCTGCATCCCGCCGGGCCACGCGGCCAGCGCCTCCCGCGCGGCGCGGTCGTTGCCGGGGCCGAGCATGATGACGTGGCCGCCGCGCAGCTCGTCCTTCCGGTAAAGTTCCGCGTAATGCGCGGCCGGAAGCGCGCTCACGAAGTTCTCGCGCGGCGCGGCGCCGTCGGCGGCCTCGAGCGTGCCACCGACGATCTGCTTCACCTTGCCTTCGTGGAGGTCGATACAGGGGCGGAATCGGGTCATGGTTCAAATAAGCGCGCCCCCTCGGCGGAGCGCGCCCTACTCTAGCCCTCTTTCGGGTTTTGCAATCGTCGGGATTCACGCTCATGCTTCGCCCATCCATGAGATTCCCCACCACGTCCTGCCTCGCCACCGCCTTCCTGCTTTGCCTTCTCGCAGCCTGCGAGAAGAAACCCGATACGACAAAACCCTCGACCTCCGAGCCCGGCCCCGCCCCCGAAGGCATGGTCCTGATTCCCGGCGGCACGTTCAGCATGGGCACCGACCCGCAGGCCGCCTCCACGCAACCGGTGCGCAGCGGCGCGCCCGAATTCCCGGTCCACCGCGTCGTCCTGGAGCCCTTCTGGATGGACGAAACCGAGGTCACCAACGCGCAGTTCAAGAAATTCATCGACGCCACCGGCTACAAGACGCAGTCCGAAAAAGCCTTCAGTCCGGAGGACTACCCCGACGCCCCTCCCGGCAGCCTCGATCCGGCATCGTTCATTTTCAAAAAGCCATCGGGCGATGTCGATGTGGCCACCGCCGACCACATGGCATGGTGGAATCTCGTCAAAGGTGCGGACTGGAATCACCCTGAGGGTCCGGATTCGAACATCGACGACCGCATGGATCACCCCGTGGTGAACCTGAGCTACGCCGATTGCAAGGCCTACGCCGACTGGGTCGGCAAGCGGCTGCCCACCGAGGCCGAATGGGAATACGCCTCGCGCGGAGGCGCGGAGGGCAATCTTTACCCGTGGGGGAACGAGCTGAATCCCGACGGCAAATATCTCGCCAACACCTGGCAGGGCACTTTCCCGAACAAGAACACGAACGAGGACACCTTCCTCGGCACGTCGCCGGTGAAATCCTTCCCGCCCAACGGTTACGGGCTCTATGATATCGCCGGGAATGTCTGGGAGATCGTCGCCGACGCGTATGATGAAAAATACTACGGCAGCAGTCCGAAATACAATCCGACCGGCCCCACCGACGCGAAGGACATGGAGGGCACGACGGATATCAAGCAGCGCATCATCCGCGGCGGTTCCTTCCTTTGCAGTGAAGGCTACTGCACCGGCTACCGCTCCGGGGCCCGGCAGCTTTCCGACGACATCACCGCCTCGAACCACACCGGCTTCCGCTGCGCCAAAACCCCATGATCCGCACTTTCCTCCTCCTCCTCCTCCTCCTTGCGTCCGCTTCCCTCGCGCTGGCGGAGCAGCCTCGCCCGAACATCATCCTGGTCATGGCCGACGACCTCGGCTGGGGCGATACCGGCTTCAACGGGAACACCGTGATCAAGACCCCGCACCTCGACGCCATGGCGAAGAACGGGACGCGCCTGAGCCGCTTCTACGCCGCCGCCCGGTCTGTAGCCCGACGCGCGGCAGCGTCCTCACCGGCCGCCATCCCTTCCGCTACGGCATCTACAACGCGAACACCGGCCACATGAAACCCGGCGAGCACACGCTGGCCGAGCTTCTCAAGGAAAACGGCTACCGCACCGGCCATTTCGGCAAATGGCATCTCGGCACCCTGACCAAGACCGAAAGGGACGCCAACCGCGGCGGCAAGAAAGGCGCGAAGAATTTCTCCCCGCCGTGGATCAACGGCTTCGACACCTGCTTCTCCACCGAGTCGAAGGTCCCGACCTGGGATCCCCTCCTCGTTCCGAAGACCCCCACACCGGGGAACAAGGGCACGTGGTGGAATCCCGTCGCCGACGAAGCCGACGCCGTCCCCTACGGCACCCGCTACTGGAACGAGAAGGGCGAACCCGTCACCGAAAACACGCGCGGCGACGACTCCCGCGTCCTCATGGATCGCGCCGTCCCCTTCATCCGCGATTCCGCTTCCGAGAAGGCGCCTTTCTTCGCCGTCATCTGGTTCCATGCCCCGCACCTTCCCGTCGTCGCCGGGCCGGAATACGCCGCGCTTTACCAGGACATCGCCGATCCCTACGCCCGAAGCTACTATGGCTGTATCACTGCCCTCGACGAACAAGTCGGCCGCCTCCGCGCCGAACTCCGCGAACTCGGTGTCGCCGACAACACGATGCTCTGGTTCTGCTCCGACAACGGCCCCGAAGGCAAGGAAGGCCAGGCCCCCGGCTCGGCGGGCGATTTCCGCGGCCGCAAGCGCAGCCTCTACGAAGGCGGCGTCCGCGTCCCCGCCCTCGTCGAATGGCCCGGCATCGCGCCCGTCGGCCAGACTCTCGACTTCCCCGCCGCCACCACCGACTACCTCCCGACGATCCTCGCCACCCTCGGCATCCCCTACCCCGACAAGCGCCCGCGCGACGGCATCGACCTCACGCCCGCCCTCACCGGTGCGATCACGACGCGCCCCCGCATGATGGGGTTCCAGAGCGCCGGCGTCCGCTCCCTTGTCGACCAGCGCTTCAAGCTCATCGGTTCCGGCAAGAAGGATTTCGAACTCTACGACCTCCTCGCCGATCCCGGCGAAACGACCGACCTCGCCCCGCGCGAGAAATCGATCGTTGCGCAAATGACCGAAAAGCTTGAAAACTGGACCGCTTCCTGCAAGGCCAGTGACACCGGCCAGGACGAAGCCGCCATGGTTCCCGCTCCCGACGAAAAACCCCTCTTCCGCTTCGGCGTCATCGCCGACTGCCAATACGCCGACGCCGATGCCACCCCGATCCGGCTCTACCGCCTCGCTTCGGAAAAACTCGCCGAGTCGGTCGATTTCCTCAACACCCAGGATCTCGCCTTCACCATCCACCTCGGCGACTTCATCGACCGCGATTTCATCAGCTTCGACACCGTGGCTCCGATCTACGACCGCTTGCAGGCCCCGCATTACCACCTTCTCGGCAACCACGACTACAGCGTCGACGACGCGCTCAAGACCAAGGTGCCCGCACGCCTCGGAATGCCCGCCCGCTACCACACCTTCACCGAAAACATCCCGAAATGGCGCTTCATCGTCCTCGACGGCAACGAGGTCGGCGTCCTCGCCCATCCCAAGGACAGCCCGGAATACAAGGAAGGCGAGGCCATCCGCCTAAGCTATCCGAAGCCCCCGCCCGAATGGAGCGGCGGCATGGGCCCGGAGCAGATCGCCTGGCTCGACGCCGAACTGAGCGCCGCCCGCGACGCCGGGGAGAAGGCCCTCCTCTTCTGCCACTACCCGCTCTTCCCCGAAGGCGTCCACAACCTCTGGAACGACACCGAACTCCTCGCCCTCGTCGCCCGTCACAAGGACACCGTCGCCGCTTGGATGAACGGCCACAATCACGACGGCAACTATGGCGCGAAGGACGGCGTCCACTTCGTCAACTTCAAGGGCATGCTCGACACCCGCCTCAACGCCTACGCCGTCGTCGAGGTTTACCCGAACGCGCTCAAAATCACCGGCTACGGCCGCGAGCCGGATCGGGTGCTTCCGCTTCTGCCACGGTAACGGGCGCAAGATCGCTTCGGCGCGCGTATTCTGGATGGGCGTATTCCATCATAAAGCCACAATCATTCGATGGGGTGATTGCTCCCGTAATACTTGCGGAACGGAGTGATTCACCGCTAACCTGGTCCCCATGAAATCCCCTTTACCCGCTTTGTTGCTCCTGATCGCCCTGGGCGCTTCGGCTTCCGCCGCCGACGAGAAGCCGATGAATATCCTCATGCTCTATGCCGATGACTGGCGGCATGACACGCTGGGCGCGGCGGGCAATCCGGTCGTGCAGACGCCGAATCTGGACGCGCTGGCGGCGGAGGGCATGCGCTTCACCGAGAACTGCGTGACGACCGCGATCTGCGGGGTGAGCCGGGCCTGCCTCTTTACCGGGCAGTGGATGTCGCGCCATGGCTGCCGGGGCTTCAGTCCCTTTGAAACGCCGTGGGCGGAGACCTATCCCGGCCTCATGCGGGCGAACGGCTACTACGTCGGGCACGTCGGCAAGTGGCACAATGGCGCGTTCCCCGCCGACAAGTTCGATTTCGGCCGCTCGTATTTCGGCAAGCATTGGTACACGCTTCCGGACGGTCGCAGGGTTCACGTGACCCAGCGGAACGAGGAGGACGCCCTCGCCTTCCTCAGGGAACGCCCGACCGACAAGCCGTTCTGCCTCACCGTCGCCTTCTTCGCCACGCATGCCGAAGATTCCAGCCCGGATCAGTTCCTCCCCCAGCCCCAGAGCATGGAACTTTACAAGGACGTGACGATTCCGGTGCCGCCGAATGCCACCGAGGAATCGTGGAAACGCCTCCCCTCTTTCTTCGACGAGAAGAACGAGGGCCGGAACCGCTGGCACTGGCGCTTCGATACGCCGGAGAAATACCAGACGATGATGAAGAACTACTACCGGCTCGCCACGGAGGTGGACAGCACCTGCGGGAAGGTGCTCGCGGAATTGAAGAAGCAGGGCGTGCTCGACAACACGCTCGTCATCTTCACCACCGACAACGGCTACTATCACGCCGAGCACGGTTTGGCCGACAAATGGTATCCGCACCAGGAAAGCATCCGCGTCCCCCTCATCATCCACGATCCGCGGATGCCGAAGGCGCGGCAGGGAAAAGTAAACGACGATTTCACCCTCAGTGTCGACCTCGCGCCGACCTTGCTTGCGGCGGCGGGCATCCCCGCCCCAAAAACGATGCAGGGGCGCGATATGTCCCCACTTTATCTTTCCGAGACGAAACCGGAGTGGCGCACCGAATTCTTCTACGAGCATCCGACGATCAAAAACGCCCGCTTTATCCCCACCTCGGAGGCATTGGTGCGGAAGGACTGGAAATACTTCTCCTGGCCGGAGCACAAGGTCGAGCAGCTTTTCGACATCTCCGCCGATCCCCGCGAGGAAAACGATCTCGCCGGCGATCCCGCCCACAAGGCCAAGCTCGACGAGATGCGCGCGCGCTTTGCCGAGTTGAAAGCGGCCGCCAAATAGCAAAGCCCGATTTTTTTGTCCTGATCTTCCCTCCGGAAGCGGAAAACCCCTACCTACCCATGATGAATCGCCCCACTCTTACCCTCGTTCTGGCCGCCGCGACGGCGCTCGCCTTTTCCCACGCTTCCGCCCAGGAGGCGGATGGTTTCAAGCCCCTCTTCAACGGCAAGGATCTCACCGGCTGGGACGGCAATCCCGAGCTGTGGTCGGTTAAGGACGGCTGCATCACTGGCAAGACGACCGGGCCCGAGCAACTGAGCTACAACCAGTTCCTCATCTGGCGCGGCGGCACGGTGAAGAACTTCGAGTTGCACGCGAAGATCAAGCAGACGGGCAACAACACCGGCATCCAATATCGCAGCAAGGAACTCCCGGAGAACGGAAAGTGGTCGGTCGGCGGCTACCAGTGCGACATCCATCCCGCCGCCGCGAACAACGCGATGGTCTACGAGGAAAAGGCCCGCGGCATCATCGCCCAGAACGGCCAGGGCGTCGTCATTGATCCCGAAGGCAAACGCTGGCTCGCCTCGGAGCATGATCCGGTGAAGGTCGACATCGCGGAGTGGCACGACTACACGATCATCGCCGAGGGCAACCACCTCATCCACAAGATCGACGGCAAGGTCGCGACCGAGCTTGTCGATTTCGACGAAAAGGCGCGCTCGTTGGAGGGAATCCTCGCCTTTCAGATCCACCGCGGGCCGGCGATGAATGTCCAGATCAAGGACGTCCGGCTCAAGGTCCTGCCCGAAGGCGGCTTGAAGTCGTTCGAGAAATCGGCCATCCCGAGCGACGCCCAGATCATCGAGGGCGCGAAGCCTGTCGCAAAGACCGCGGCAAAGACCGCGGCAAAGACCGCGGCGAAGACCGCGCCAACGAAGCCCGCCAGAAAAGCCCCGGCGAGACCGCGGAAGCAGGCGGCGAAGCAGGCCGGGGCCGGGGCTGAAGTGGGCGAGAACAAGGCGACGCCGGTGGCGCGCATCACGTCGCCGAAGGATTTCAAGGTCGAGCTGCTCTACTCCGTCCTAGCCGCTGAGCAAGGTTCGTGGGTGAACCTTTGCAGCGACGACAAGGGCCGCATCTACGCGAGCGATCAGTACGGCGGCCTCTATCGCTTCCCCGCACCCGCCCCGGGCCAGGCGCTGAAAGCGGCGGACGTCCAGAAGGTTCCGGTCGATATCCGCGCCGTGAACGGGATGCTCTTCGCCTTCGGTGCCCTCTACGTCGGGGTGAATGACTACGAGAAGAAGATTTCGAGCGGTCTCTATCGCCTCACCGACAGCGACGGCGACGACCAGTTGGACAAGGTGGAACTGTTGCGGGGCCTCCAGGCGAGCGGCGACCATGGCGTCCACGCCGTCGTCCTCACCCCGGATGGCAAGGGTCTCTATCTCATTTGCGGCAACAACACGATCCCCACCGAAACGGCCGCGACCTCCCCGGTGCCGAAACTCTGGGGCGACGACCACCTTCTTCCGCGCATGCCCGACGGGCGCGGCCACAATCGCGCCGTCATGGCCCCCGGCGGTATCGTCTACCGCGTTTCGCCGGACGGGAAACAGTTCGAGATCTTCGCCTCCGGCTTCCGCAATATCTTCGACGCGGGCGTGAACAGCGACGGCGAGCTTTTCACCTACGACGCCGACATGGAGTACGACTTCAATACGTCCTGGTACCGGCCCACCCGTATCAATCACGTCGTCAGCGGGGCCGAGTTCGGCTGGCGGAACGGCGCGGGCAAGTACCCCGAATTCTACGCCGAAACCCTCCCTGCGGCGCTCAACATCGGCCCCGGTTCACCGACCGGCACCACTTTCGGCTACGGCGCGAAGTTCCCCGCGAAATACCAGCGCGCGTTCTTTGTCCTCGACTGGAGTTGGGGGAAAATCTACGCCGTTCACCTGACCCCGAGCGGCTCGACCTACACGGGGACGAAGGAGGAATTCGTCACCGGCGGTCCGCTACCGGTCACGGACGCTATCATCCACCAGGATGGCGCGATGTATTTCTCCATCGGCGGACGCCGCGTGCAAAGCGGGCTCTACCGGGTGACCTACACCGGATCGGAAGACACGACTCCGATCGACCGCACGCCGAAGACCACGCCGGAACGCGACCTTCGCCTGAGCCTCGCCGCCTTCCACGGCCATCCGGATCCCAAGGCGGTCGCCACCGTCTGGCCTCACTTGAACAGCCCCGACCGCTTCATCCGCGCCGCCGCCCGCACGGCGCTCGAGCACCAGCCGGTCACCGAATGGGAGGCCAAGACCTTCGGCGAATCCGACGCCACCCGCCAGCTTGAAGCCCTTCTCGCCCTGACCCGCGTCAAAGGCACCTGCCCGACCCATCGCGAAAAGGGAGCGACCGTGGACACCACCGCGCGGGACCAGATCCTCGCCGCCCTGCTCAAGCTGGATTTCACGAAGCTCACCAACGAGCAGCGGCTCGCCCACGTCCGCATCCTCGAAATCGTCCTCCATCGGTTCGGCAATCCCGACGACGCCACCGTGGCCGCGATCATCGCGCAGCTTGACCCGGCCTTTCCCGCCGACAACTTCGAGCTGAACTGGCTCCTCTGTGAAACCCTCGCCTTCCTCCAGGCCCCGAACACGGCGGCCAAGGGCATGGCA
This sequence comes from Verrucomicrobiales bacterium, assembly GCA_024641425.1. Taxonomy (GTDB): domain Bacteria; phylum Verrucomicrobiota; class Verrucomicrobiia; order Verrucomicrobiales; family DEV007; genus JAHEDC01. The sequence continues at coordinate 9,247 of JAHEDC010000122.1, forward strand.
CTCATCGGGGAGGCGCACAGCCAGGAACCGCAGATCGAATACGCCCGCAGCCTGCGGTTCCTAAAGACCGGCTGGACGAAGGAATTGCGAGCCAAGCAACTCGAGTGGTTCCTCAAGGCCGCCAACTTCAACGGGGGCGCGAGCTTCGACATCTTCATCGACTTCATCCGCAAGGACACCCTCGCCACCTTCACGGAGACCGAGAAGACGGAACTCGCCGACCTCATCGCGAAGAAGGCCGAGAAGAAAAGCGCCATCGAGCTTTCAGGCGCGATCTTCGCCGGTCGCACGCCTAAGATGTGGACGCTGGAGGAACTGAGCAAGGCGACGCAGACCGACCTGAAGAACCGCGACTTCGAGAACGGACGGAAGATGTTCGGCGCGGCCGCTTGTTTTGCCTGTCATCGATTCGGGAATGCCGGGGGCATGACCGGCCCGGATCTCACCGGTGCGGGCGGTCGCTACAGTCCGCACGACCTGCTCGACCAGATCATCAACCCCAGCAAGGTCATCAACGAGCAGTTCGCACCGATCATCGTCACCCGCGACAACGGCGAAGTCCTTTCCGGTGTCGTGGTGAACCTCAGCGGCGACGGCATCACGCTCAACACGGATCTGAGTGATCCGAACCAGCGCGTCAACGTCGACCGCAAGACGGTGACGAGCATCGAGCCGAGTAAGATCTCGCTCATGCCGCCGTCGCTCCTCATGATGCTGACGAAAGAGGAGATCATGGATCTCGTCGCCTACGTCCTGAGCGCCGGCGACAAGTCCAACGCGATGTTCAGGAGATAGTCCGATGCGCCTTCCCAAGAGCCTGATCCTCCTTCTGCTCGGGCTCGCATCGGGCGCGAACGCCGAGGCCAATCCCCCGCCGAACGTCGTCTTCATCCTTGCCGACGACCTTGGCTGGAATGATGGCTCGCTCTACGGCAGCACGTTCTACGAGACGCCGAGCATCGACGCTCTCGCGAAACGCGGGGTGAAGTTTAACCAGGCGTATTCGGCGAGCCCGCTCTGCTCCCCGAGCCTTGCGAACATCCCCGGCCGCCGCTCTCTGGCGAGGATCGGGATTACGGAAGCGCGTTGCCACCTCCCGGAAACCGTTCGTCCAAAACCCAATCCGCGCGATGGAGCAAAACGCAACACCCCGGTGAGAAGGCCTCCGCAGTGAGCCTCCCGGCAAGCTCTCGAGCGCCAACCGTTCGCCATGACTCCACGTCCGCTCATCCTCACATTTCTGCTGTGCGCGGCTGGCCTGCTCCGCGCTGCCACGCCGACCCAGCCCAATATCCTTTTCATCTATGTCGAGGATCTCGGCTATTACACCGGCGAACGCGCGGCGCGGGAACCGAACGCGCGGATTGCCGGGCTCTCGACCCCGAACCTCGACAAGCTTGCTGCGGAAAGCGTTGTTTTCACCCGCGCTTTCTGCGGGCAGAGCGTCTGCTCTCCAAGCAAGGGCGCGATCTACAGCGGGCTGCTTCCGCACGCGAACGGCATCTGGCGGAATGTCCACAACAACCATCCGAAGCTCGGCGGGCCGGAAAAATGGACGCCCCTTCCCGATCCGATCACGCCAGGGAACGATCCCACCTTCCTCGCGGCGGGCGGGATGCACGAGGATATTCCGAATCTCGTTCAAATGCTCAAAGCCGGGGGTGTCTATTGCGCGCTTTCGGGCAAACTCCACGTCCAGCCCGCGCGGAATTTCCCCTACGATGCCTTCTTCCGCACCGACGATCTGGAGGGCGTCCTCGCGGCCGCCGGGGACAAGCCCTGGTTCTTCTGGTGCAATCCCGGCGACACCCACGCGCCGTTCTGGAGATCGATCCAGAGCAAGCTCACGAACCCGAAGGACCGGAATTCCGCGCCGAAAGACGTCGATCCTTCCACCCTCGAAATGCTTCCTTGGTTGCCCGACACGCCCGCCGCCCGCGTGGATCTCGCGCAATACTATTCGAACATCCGGAACATCGACGCCTTCGTCGGCCGGATGCTGGCGAAGCTGGAAGCGTCCGGGCAGGCCGCGCAGACGATCATCGTCTTCACCGGAGACCACGGGATTCCGGTCCAGCGCGGCAAAACCAGCGTCTATCCGGCGGGAACGCAGGTTCCGCTTTTCATCAAGGGCCCGGGCATGACGACAGGGCGCACCCTCGCCACCCCGGTTTCGCAGTTGGATTTCAATCCCACCTTCCTCGAAGCTTTCGGACTTGAGCCGCAACCGGTCTGCCACGGCAAGTCGCTCTGGCCGATCCTGTCGGGGAGCGTGGACGCGCTGCCGGATCGCAGCACCATCCTAACCGAAACCAACAACAGCTTCATGTCCGCGCCCGGCCACAAGGGCGACCGCACGATGGCCCGCGCCGTATGTGACGGCCGTTTCTATTACATCGCGAACATCCTTCAGGAAAAGACCGCCCTGCCCGAGGAGCAGGCCCTCAATATCGGCACCGGTCATGGCGAATACGGCGACCCAGGCCCGCAGTATGCGATCGATTTCCACGACGACACCGTCCGCAACAAGGACTCCCAGCCCCTTCCTTACGAACTCCTCCGCCAACTCTGCATGGGCGACGCTCCGCCCGAAGAACTCTACGACCTCCACGCCGATCCTTGGGCGGTGAAAAACCTCATCACTGATCCCGCGCATGCCGAGGCACTCGCGGGAATGCGCACCGAGATGAAACGCTGGCGCGCGTTCACCGCGGATCGCGACGTCCACCCTCGCGAAATCAAACGACGCACCTCCAACGCCACGCCATGAAATTTCTCCTCTATCTTGCTTCGCTCCTGCTCGGCGCCACCACTTACGCCGCGCCGCCCAACATCATCGTCATCTACACCGACGACCACGGCTACGCCGACCTTGGCTGCCAGGGCGTGATGAAGGACGTCAAGACGCCGAACATCGACGCGCTGGCGGCATCCGGCGTCCGGATGACGGACGGCTATGTGACAGCGCCGCAGTGCGGGCCTTCGCGCAGCGGGTTGATCACGGGGCAATATCAGAACCGGTTTGGCATGGAGGCGAATGGGGATTTCGAGAAAGACCCCGACGTGCTCCAGCGCTTCAGGGAATTGAAAAACCTGCCGCGGCGGATGAAGGAAGCGGGCTATGTGACCGGCATGGCGGGCAAGTCTCATCTTGGCTCGGATGACAGCGCGGATCTCGTATCGCTCGGCTTTGACAAGGCGTTTTTCAAACACAGCGACGGCGCAGGCCATTGGAACATGAACCTCACCGGCAAGGATCTGGACCCGCAAGTGCAGAAGGGCGGCGGCTATCACCTGGAGTTGATTACCTCGTTCGCTTGCGCGTTCATTGATCGCTTTAAGGAGCAGCCTTTTTTCTTTTATCTTGCCTATCGGGCGCCGCATGTGCCGCTGGACGCTCCGCAAAAGTATCTGGACCGGTTTCCCGGCCCGATGCCCGAACGTCGTCGCAAGGCGCTTGGATCGATCTCCTGCATGGATGACGGCGTCGGTCGGATCGTGGAGACGTTGCGGAAAAATGCGCTCGATACCAACACACTCATCTTTGTGATCAGTGACAACGGCGCACCCTTGAAGATTCACAAACTGGATGCGCCCGGCAACGGTGCCGGCTGGGACGGCTCGCTCAACGATCCCATGAACGGTGAGAAGGGCATGCTCACGGAGGGTGGCATCCGGACGCCGTGGGTAGTGAACTGGAAGGGCACGATTCCCGGCGGACAGGTCTATACCCGGCCGGTCATCTCGCTGGACGTCGCCGCGACAGCCAACGCGCTGGCCGGGCTGCCTGACGATCCCGCACTCGATGGAGTAAACCTGATGCCCTTTTTGACCGCCAAGAATCCGGGCGCGCCCCACGACGCGTTGTTCTGGCGCTGGCTCGGGCAGTCGGCGATCCGCAAGGGCGACTGGAAATACCTGCGCGGTGACGACCGCGAGTACCTCTTCGACCTCGCCGCCGACGCGGAGGAAAAGAACAACCTCCTCGACACCCATCCCGACATCGCGAAGAGCCTCCACGCCGAACTTGCGGAGTGGGCGTCACACCTTTCGCCACCCGGACTCTGGTCGCGGAAATCCGAAGGCATGAGCCGGGCGGCCGATCATTACTTCGATTGGTATCTGGAAGGAAAGCGCGACGCTAAGGCTGCCTCAGATGAGTCGGTGCCCGAGGTTCGTCGTAGGCCGGGTAGCCGTTCGGACGCCACCATTTTCAATCAGCGTGATGCGAACCATGATGGCAACGTCACTTGGGAGGAATTCCTTGCCGGACGCTCGGGCGATAAAGTGCCCGCGCTGCGGGAGAACTTCAAACGTCACGATACGAGTGGAAACGGGGTCTGGGAAAAGTCGGAACTGACGGAATGATCCTCGGCATCACATCATGATATCGATCGATTACATCCTACCCACCCCAATCGGCGGACGCACCTGACGCTCCAAACCATGATCCCCTTCATTCACCCTCCTTCTATCCCATCCCTCCTGTTGCAACTGTCCAAACACGCCTTGTCTTCCGCAAGGCAGACGTTTTAATCCTCCCCATGATCATTCCCGCAACCATCTGCGTGCCGTTTCCCGCTGCTTCCTGTGAATCCAATCGTCAGCTGCGGCTGAACCGTCAAAGCAGATTCGCTCGTCCCATGGTTTC
>JAHEDC010000123.1 GCA_024641425.1 Verrucomicrobiales bacterium
CGGAAGTACAAGCACTTCAACCACGAGGGCGGCATCGCCACCCCGCTCATCGCCCACTGGCCCGCCGGGATCACCGAAAGCCGCTGGGTGCCCGATTCCGGGCATCTCGTCGATATCATGGCCACCTGCGTCGACCTCGCCGGCGCGGCGTATCCCGAGACACGCGACGACAGGCCGATCACGCCGATGGAAGGCACCAGTCTCCGCCCGCTTCTCACGGGTGGCAGTCTCGGCGAGCGTCCGCTCTTCTTCGAGCACGAGGGCAACGCCGCCCTCCGTCTTGGCGAGCGCAAACTCGTCCGCCTCGGCACCAACGGCCCCTGGGAACTCTACGACATGAAGGCCGACCGCACGGAACTCCACGACCTCGCCGCCGAACACCCTGACGAAGTGCAAAAACTCGCCGCCCAATGGCAGGCCTGGGCGAAACGCGCCCAGGTTCTTCCGGAAGGAGGAAAGAAGAAGCCAAGGAAGAAAGCCAAGCCGGTCGTGGACGCGGAGTCTCCCGCTTTGCCATAGTAGGCTGGCGGGAGTCTGGTGTGGGAACGCTACAGCCGCTTCGAGCCGCTCATTTCTTGATGGTGCCAAATACATAGACCAAGATCGCGTAAGATGACGGACTTTCACTGCGCCCTTTCCGAAACTGCCAAGTCGAATTCAGGATCTTCAAATCGTTGGAGTTTTCCGCTCGCCGGCTGGTTCCTCGCGACAATCATCTTCTTCTGTATGCCACCGGGAACGCGGGCGCAAAGCGACGGGGGCGACCATTTTTTTGGCCTGCCTGTGCGAGATGGCCAGAAGATTGAACGGGGCGAAACGGCCGACCTCTTCCCCGACGGGGCACTGTCCTTGCGCGGCGGGATGGCCTTTGACGAAGTCCTTGCCCTGAGGCGAAAGGATCCGGTGGCGATCAGGGAGCGTGAGGTCGACGCCCCCAAGTGGATGAAGGAGGACTTCGCGGGGACGGGTCTGTTCGACGAGCTCGAGATCAATTTTAAGGACGGTGCCTGCGATTCCATTCACTGGCAATGTTCGGTCCTGCAATCGCAGGGGCGGGTTCTGCGCCTCTACGCACTGCTCGAGGGTGCGTTTGGCGAACCGACCGTGGGTAGGCGCGATTTGTGGCGGGGATTCGGTGAAGTCGAAGCCCGAGAGAACACACTCGCGCTCCGGTGGGATGTGCCACCGGGATACGTTTTGTTGCGGATACGGCCTGGAAATGAGACGTGTGAACTCGATCTTCATCTTTGGATCGTCCACAGGGCGTTCGAACCATCGTGGATGAAAAATGACGTTGAGATCCCGTTGCCCCGTCCGGTGCGGCCCTTTTTCGAGGAATTCGTCTCGGCAAAGTTGCGTTTGCCTGAGGGGGATGGAGCGCCTTCTGCGCTGGAAATGCGGGAAGGGCATCGCGCGCAACTCGCGCAGCTCGGCGACGTCGGCGAGGATTTGATTGTCGATTATATCATGAGCGGCAACAAAGCGGTAGTTGCGAGAAAGAGGGATCTCGTTGCACGGATAGCCGACGCGCTGGATACGCATTATTCGGATGTAAAGGCCGGTGACAAGTATGCCTTACTCGTCAGGATCGCGCACGGGAAAGAAACCGGAATGGGGAGCCTATCGGTCCGGCGTGGCGCCGCATACCTGCTTTGCCGAGAGACGGACACCGAGGCGTTTCCCTTTCAGATCGAGTGCGCGCTTGCGGAGGACGAAGATGCGTACGAGATCAGAGACGCGGTCACCTCCTCGCTGGCCTGCGAGTGTCGAGGTGAACGGATGGATTTCGTGCTGGGACTTCTCGACCCAAACCGGACGGACAAGTTCGCGAAGGAATTCCGCCAAGAGACCTTCAGAATCGCCCTCGATGTCCTCGAATACCTCCGCACGCGCGAACAATACCAGGAACTGAAACTGAAGTCTGAAAAGCTCGATTCCAACGTGCGCGCGAAGGTCATCGCGCCGGCCTTGAAGCGGATGGAAAAAGCGGGACTGCACTTGTCCCCTAAGGAATGACGGCTGCCGCGCGCACTTCGGACGCGTAGCTCGGGCACTCCTGCCCGAGGCTCCCGTTTGGTTACCTCCCTCGCATGAAGCCGTTGCCGCCAGATCAGCCACGCTTTCCCTCGATGATCTTGAGCGCCTCTATTGCCGCCGGATCGCCGGGCTGGAGTTCGAGGACGTGCTTGAAGGAGCGGGTCGCGCCGTCGAGATCTCCCAGCTCGACCTGCACCATGCCGCGTTCGTGGCAGGCGAGAGCGAAATCCGGGTATAGGGCCACGGCGCGGTCGAACGCGGGGAGGGCGTTTTCCATGTCCTTCATGAGGCGCAGGACACGACCGCGCGCGTACCAGGCTTGGGCTTCGTCGGCACCGAGCGCGCAGGCTTTCTCCGAGGCCTCCAGGGCATCCTTCTCGTAGCCTGCGGAAACGAGAGCCAGCGCGTAGGCACCCCAGATTTCGAAGCGCCCGTCCTCCAGTTCCAAGGCGTCCTCGTAGTGGGTGACCGCGGCGTCGAAATTGGCCACCATCTGGGCTTCGGCCGCCTTCACGAGGAATTGATCGGCACCGCTGAGGCCGAAGGCCTCCGCCTTCGTCATGGCAGCCGCCGCGTCGTCGGGCCGGCCGGCCGCCGTCAGGGCAATGCTGTAGAGCCGCCAGGTCTGGGGATCGGCGGCGTCCTCCATCAGGGATTCCTCGATGAGGGCGATCCCTTCCGGAAGTTTGCCCCCCTGGAGGAGTTCCAACGCATCATCGTAAAGTTGTTCGCTCTTTTCGGACATGGCCGCGACCATAGCGTCCGTCAGGGGAACTGCCAACCGATTCCGGTGCTGGTGGTTCGACGCTTGTGGCGCTAGGATGGCGACCCATGGAAATTGACCCGAACCACCTTCCCTACCTGCACGGAGGCCCGCTTGGACGCGTGCGTTTCAAGGCGGAGCCGGAGGACTTCGTGGTCGAGGAACTCCTGGGCTTCGAGCCCTCGGGCGTCGGGGAACATTGTCTGGTCTGGGTGGAGAAACGCAATCTCGACAGCAATGCCGCGGGGGCCCTGCTCGCGGACGCGCTGGGAATCCGGCACCGCCTTGTCAGTCACTGCGGCTTGAAAGACCGTCAGGCCGTGACCCGGCAATGGTTCAGCCTTCATCTGCCTGGCCAGCCCTCGCCGGAGCCAGCGGCCTTCGAATCGGAGGGCCTCCGCGTCCTGCGCGTGACTCGCAACACGCGCAAGCTTCGCCGTGGCATCCATCTCGGAAACCGTTTCACCATTCGTCTCCGCGACCCGGATTTCGATCCTAACCTCGCCGCCGGACGCTGGCAGGCGATCACCGACAAAGGCGTGCCGAATTTCTTCGGCCACCAGCGATTCGGACACGGAGGAAGGAACGTCGCGAAGTTCCTCGCCATGGTGCGCGAGGAATTCGCCCCGCGCGACCGGGCTCTGCGCGGACTCCTGCTTTCCGCCGCGCGCAGTCATCTTTTCAATGCCGTGGTGGGCGGGCGCATGGCGAGGGGAAACTGGGACGTTCCGCTCGAGGGCGAGATCTACGGCTTCGCGGACAACCGCACCATTCTCCTCCCGGAAAAACAGCGCGGCGACGAGGTGCCGCGCTTCGAAGCCGGAGTGCTGGAACTCACTGCGCCGCTGTGGGGAAATGGCGAACTCCAGAGCGTCGGGGCCGTCCGCAGTCTGGAGGAGGAGCTTGTCGCGCCCTTCTCCGACCTCACCGCAGGCCTCGAAACCTTCGGCCTCCGGCAGGAACGCCGCGTCATTCGACTGCGTCCCACGAATGCTATCTTCGAGATTCTCAAAGACGGCGATCTGCGACTCGGCTTCGACCTTCCCAAGGGAACTTATGCCACCGCGCTGCTGCGCGAACTCGCGGAGATGGTGGAATGCGGCTCGGAGGCGTAGGATGACAGAAGAATATTTGTCCTATCCGCGGGCCCGACGGCGGACTAGAGCACAGGTTGTGCCCGCTATCATTCCCATGCCCCTCCTCTACCGCATCCTTGTTGTCATCGCCCTTCTCGCTAAGGGTGCCGCCACTGCGGCTCCGCAGCCCAACGTCCTCCTCATCGCCGTCGATGACCTCAACGACTGGATCGGCTGTCTGAAGGGACACCCACAGGCCTTGACGCCGAACATCGACCGGCTCGCGGCGCGCGGGATGTTGTTCGCCGACGCGCAGTGCGCGGCTCCGGCCTGCAATCCCTCGCGGGCGGCCCTTTTCAGCGGGCGCATGCCTCAGGCCACCGGTGTCTGGTCGAATGAAAGCGGCGGCATCCTGAAACGCGCGCCGAAGCTGGAGCTGTTGCCGCAGGCTTTCTCGAAAAACGGTTACCGCACGCTGGGCACGGGCAAACTGCTGCACTCGGGCGGGACGAATCTTTACGATGACTACTTCAATACGGAGCAGCGGTGGAGCCCGCTGTCCCCCAAGGCGGCCGATTACACCGAGGCCGAGTTGCCGAGCAAGGGCAGCGATAATCCGCGCCACGTTACCACCGACAGCCAGGGCCGTACCATCGTGCTTCCGCTCAACCGCATGCCGTCCGATCGCGCTCCGGAAAAAAAGGGCGGCGAGTCCTTTGACTGGGGCCCGTTCGATGTGCCCGACTCGGATTTCGGCGATACCCGGATCACCGACTGGGCCATCGGGCAGGTACGTCAGGCCTCCGACAAGCCGCGCTTTTTCGGCGTCGGCTACTACCGACCGCATATCCCGCTCTGGGCTCCCAAGCGCTTCTTCGACCGCTTCGCGGACGATCCGGGGCAGCTTCCCCCGGCGCCTGGAGGAGATCTCGACGACCTTGGGGCCACGGGGAGGAATTGGGCGCAGGAGGCTGTCACCGCCGGAAGCCACGCTACCGTGGTGAAACACGATCAGTGGCGGCAGGCGGTAGAGGCCTATCTCGCCTGCGTGACTTACGTCGATCATGAGATCGGGCGCTTGCTCGACGCGCTCGATGCTTCCGCGATGGCCGACAATACGGTGATCGTCCTCTTCTCCGACCACGGCTGGCATCTCGGCGAGAAGGAGCACTGGGGGAAGTGGACCGGCTGGGAACGTTCCACCAGAGTGCCGCTCATCATCGTTCCGCCCAAAGCGCAGGCCGAGCGTTTCGCCGCCGCGGGTTCGCGTTGTGATCAGCCCGTGGGCCTCATCGATCTCTACCCGACGCTGGTGGAAATCTGCGGCCTCAAAGGGCCCGCGAATCTCGACGGCGAATCGCTTGTCTCGCTCCTGCACGAGCCCGAAAAAGTCACCGGCCGTGGCATCCTCACCACCTTTGATCCGGGTAACACCTCTGTTCGCACCGACCGTTGGCGCTACATCCGCTACGCCGACGGCAGCGAGGAACTCTACGATCTCCGCACCGATCCCCACGAGTGGACGAATCTCGCCGGTGCGAGCGCGCACGAGTCGCAGAAGGCGTCGCTCGCGAAGGAACTCGAACGGATCCTCGCGGCCCTTGATTCGAAATGACCACCACCTCCCCCTGATCTCATTCCAGTCACAACGTATCCACTCCATGAAAACCACCCGCTACTCCATCTTCGCGCTCGGTCTCATCCTGCAGTCCCCGCTCCTGCGTGCGGCCGAAACCGCGACCCTGATCTTCTCCGACGATTTCGAACGCAGCGAATCGCAGGAAAAAACGGATGAACCCGGCAATGGCTGGGGCACGAACAGCAAGGCCCGGGCCGGGGGGAACAAGCAGGTCGATCTGAAGGACGGGGCAATGTATATCGCCATGCACCCGACCGCCGACCATGCGGTCTCAGTCACCCATGAGGCCGAATTCCAGAATGGCGTGGTCGAACTGCGCTTCCTCTTGGAAAACGAGAAGGATACCCTCGGACTCGACTTCGCAGACCTGAAGTTGAAGGAAGTCCACGCGGGCCATCTCTTCAAGGTCACGGTTGGAATCCGGAAGGTCGACATCGACGACTTGAAGACCGGAATCATGGATCTCACGTTGCGGGAACAGAAACTCGCCAACACGCTCACGCCCGAGCAGAAAAAACTCATCGCCTCCAAGAAAAAGACCTTTCCGCTCAAATTGGAATCGGGAAAATGGTACGGGCTGCGCGTCGCGATCAGTGGCGATAGGGTAACCGTCGCCATCGACGGTCAGGATGTCGGCTCGTTTGCCTCCGAAGGTTTCGCCCATCCGACCAAGCGCATGCTCCGCCTCGCCGTGCCGAAGCAAGCGGTGGTGGATGACGTGAAGATCTATTCGGAGTGAGACGGACGAATCGATCGCTTTCATCAGCACCGACGTTTTCCCGCCATGAAAAAGAACGCCCTCCTCCTCGTGCTTTGTCTTCTTCTTCCTTCGCGGGGAGAACTTACCGCCGCCGAGGCAAAGCCTAACATTGTCTTCATCTTCGCCGATGACTGGGGCTGGGGCGATTTGTCTTGCCACGGACATCCGTGGATCGAGACGCCGCATCTCGACCGGCTCGCCCGCGAGGGCACCGATTTCCAGCAGTTCAATGTCCTCAATCCCGTCTGCTCGCCAAGTCGCACCGCCGTGATGACGGGGCACTATCCGGCGCGCTATGCCATTCACCAGCACTTCGCCGATCCGGCGCAGAATCACGCGCGCGGAATGCCGGACTGGCTCGATCCGAAAGCCCCGACGCTGCCGCGCTTCCTGAAAGAGGCGGGCTATCGCACCGCGCACTTCGGGAAGTGGCATCTCACGAACCGCCAGACGAAGGGCGCGCCGATGCCGGAAGCATACGGCTACGATGAAGCCTCGGTCTTCAACGGCGGCGAAGGCTGGCCATCGCAGGGACTGCACGACGTGGCGAAGGACACGGTGACCTTCATCAAGGCCAACCGCGAGAAGCCGTTTTTCATCAACGTCTGGCTGCACGAGAGCCACACGCCGCACGTGCCGACCGCCGAGTCGATGGAAAAATGGAAGCATCTCGACGAGCAGAAACAGGTCTATTCCGCTGTCATCACCGATGGCGACAATGCGGTCGGAGCGATTCTTGCGGCCCTGAAGGAAGCCGGTGTGGACGAGAACACGCTCGTCATGTTCTCCAGCGACAACGGGCCCGAATCGACCGCCGCCAAGGCGGGGCCAAAGAGCGTTGATCGCGACGCCAATGTTACCGGATATGACACGTATTACAGCATCGGCCAGACGGGTGGGCTGCGCGGCAGGAAGCGCAGTCTCTTCGAGGGCGGCGTGCGCGTCCCCTTTATCGTCCGCTGGCCGGGCCAGACGCCGAAGGGCGCGCGCAACGATTCCACCGTCATCACCGCTGTCGACCTGCTGCCCACCCTCTGCGCCGCTGCCGGCGTGAAGCTGCCCGAGGATTACGTTGGCGATGGCGAAAACCTCCTCGACGCCTTGAAGGGACAGTCGGTCGCCCGCACCCGTCCCATCTTCTGGGAGTGGCTCGGAAAAGACGCGGAGCCCGACTGGTGGCCTCGCTTGGCCGTGCGCGAAGGCGAGTGGAAACTCGCCCTGACCGACGACGCGAAGCGCGTCGCGTTGCACCGCCTCACCGACGACCGCGCCGAAGCCAACGATGTCGCCAAGGATCACCCCGAGATCGTCGCCCGCCTGACCAAGCTCGTTCTCGACTGGAAAGCAACCTTGCCGACCGATCCCAATCCCGAGTGCCGCACGACCGCCCCTGTCGCCGCCCCGAAGCCAGGGCGCAAGGGCGTGACTTCCGAGGCCCGTGCCAAGGCCTTCGACCGCTGGAATTCCAACAAGGATGACTTCCTCACGCTCGATGAGTATCAGTCCGGACTGAAAGGACAGGAGAATCTCGAGCAACGTTTCCGTAACTTCGACGCCAACAACGATGGCAAACTTAGCCGTGAGGAATTCGTGAAACCATCGGCTAAGTAACCATCACCATGACTCCATCCCGATCCCGCATCGCATTCCCCGTCTTGTTCCTTCTCGCCGGGGTATTTTCCGCCGTCGCGGAGTTACGGCCGAACATCGTCGTCATTTACTCGGATGACCAGGGCTTCGGCGACGCCAGTAGTTATAATCCCGCCTCGAAGATCCAGACTCCGAATCTGGACCGGCTCGCCGCCGGGGGCATGCGCTTCACGGACGCGCATTGTTCCGACACCGTCTGCACGCCGTCCCGGTACGGACTTCTGACCGGTCGCTACAGTTGGCGCACCGAATTGAAGCGAGGGGTCTTCGGCGCCGAGCGGAAGGGCTTGATCGTCGATGGACGCATGACCTTGGCCTCGCTCCTGCGCGATCACGGCTACGCGACGGGGATGGTCGGGAAATGGCACCTCGGGATGGACTTCCCGGGCGAGGAAGGCGCCCGCGATTGGTCGCAGCCGGTCAAGGACATGCCGCTCGACAAGGGATTCGATTATTTCTTCGGCGTTCCGGCCTCGCTGAACTACGGCGTGCTGGCCTGGTTCGAGGGACGCTTCGCGAAGGTGCCGCCGACCGTGTTCACGAAGAAGAAACCGAACGCCCTCAACCCGGGCGACTACCGCATCATGCCGCCCTACGAGGAAACTCTGAAAAAGGGCCTCATGGAAGTCGCACCGGATTTCGTCGATGGCGAATGCCTGACCCGCTTCACCGACAAGGCGATCGATTGGATCAAAGGGCGCGCGCCCCAGGCCCGCGAGGGCAAGCCGTTCTTTCTCTATCTGCCCTACACCTCGCCCCACTTACCGGTGATTCCCTTGGAACAATTTCGCGGGAAGAGCGCTTGCGGCGCTTACGGCGATTTCATGTTGGAGACCGACTGGCATGTCGGGCGCTTGTTGGACACGTTGGAGAGTGAAGGCCTGACCAACGACACCCTCATCGTATTCTCCAGTGACAACGGCCCCGAGAATCCCTGGAAGAAGCGCATCACCGAATACGAGCACTTCAGCAGCGGCCCCTACCGTGATGGCAAACGCTCGATCTACGACGGCGGCCATCGCGTGCCCTTCATCGTCCGCTGGCCGGCCCAGGTGAAGGCGGGCACTGTCTCCGACCGACTGGTGTGCCAGACCGATCTGCTCGCCACCTTCGCCGAGATCCTCGGCGTGAAGTTGCCGGACAACGCCGGCGAGGACAGCGTCGGCTTCTATGATGTTCTGACCGGCAAAGACAAGTCCGGGGATCGGTCGGCCGTGATCCATCACGCGGCCAATGGCCGCTTCGCGATCCGGGAGGGGGCGTGGAAACTCGTCATGGCGCATGCTAGGGGCAAACCGGAACTCTATGATCTGGTCTGCGATCCCGGTGAGAAGAATAACGTCATCGACCAACATCCGGAGATCGCCACCCGCCTCACCGAACGCATTACCGCCATCGTCCAGAACGGTCGCAGCACTCCCGGAGCCATCGAGGCCAACGACACCGATTGGTGGCCCGATCTCGCCTGGATCGAGGGCGAAGAATCCACCGCCCCAAAGAAGAAGTAATTTCCCTCGAATCCATGAAGACCGTCCTCTTTTCCCTCACCGCGATCCTCACCGCCGCCTCCCTCGCCTCGGCCGAGCCAAAACCGAACATCATCCTCGTCATGACCGACGACCAGGGTTGGGGCGAGACGAGTTACAACGGCCACCCGATCCTCAAGACCCCGAACCTCGATGCCATGGCCGCGAATGGTCTGCGCCTGGATCGTTTCTACGCCGGCGCGCCGAATTGCTCTCCTACCCGGGCCTCGGTCCTGACCGGACGCTCCAACGACCGCACCGCTGTTCTCAATCACGGACACGCCCTGCGTCGACAGGAGAAAGTTCTGCCGGAAGCCCTGCGCCAGGCCGGTTACGCGACCGGCCATTTTGGCAAATGGCACCTGAACGGCTTCAGCGGGCCCGGTGTTCCGGTGCTCGCGACGGACGACCGAAATCCAGGCGTCTTCGGATTCGACGAATGGGTCTCGGTCACCAACTTCTTCGATCGCGATCCGCTCATGAGCCGGAAGGGAAAGTTCGAGGAGTTTAAGGGCGATTCCTCGGAGGTCATCGTGGACGAGGCGCTGAAATTCATCGCGACGAAAAGCCAGGGCGACCAGCCGTTCTTTGCCGTGATCTGGTACGGATCCCCCCATGATCCCGCCATCGCCACGGAGGAGGACCGCGCACCGTTCAGGGAACTACCGGTCGGCTCCCAGCACCACTATGGCGAGCTGGTCGCGATGGACCGGAGCATCGGCACACTGCGGAATGGTCTGCGGGATCTGGACTTGGCGGACAAAACGCTGGTCTGGTTCAACAGCGACAACGGCGGCCTGCCCGGAATGCAGCCGGAAACCGTGGGCGGGCTCCGCGGTTTCAAGGGCTCCGTTTTCGAAGGTGGCCTCAGGGTTCCCTGTGTCATCGAATGGCCGGCCGTCATCACGAAGCCCCGCCGCACGAATTATCCGGCTTCCACCTCCGACATCTTTCCCACCCTCGCCGCGATCGCGGGCCTTCCGAAATCCTCGATGCTCGAGCCGATCGATGGCGACAGCATCCGTCCGCTCTTCGACACGGAGATCGGGCCGCGCACGAAGCCGCTGACCTTCCGCCATACCGGACGCTCTGCCATCATCGACAACGATTACAAATTGCTCCGCGAAAAAGGAAGATCGGGGAAGGATCAGCTTTACGACTTGGCCAAGGATCCGGCGGAGGCGAACGACCTCTTCGCGGAACAGCCCGAGATCGCCGGCCGCCTCCTCCGGCAACTTACGGAGTGGAGCGAATCAGTCGACCGAAGCCTCGCCGGCGAAGACTACCCGGAGGGCGTCACCCCGGATCCGGTGCTCTCGCGCGCCTGGGCCGGAGCGCCTGAATACCAGCCGCATCTCGACACCCTGGGGGCGCGTCCGCGGACCCCGGGACCGAACAAACCGAAGCGGAAGAAGCAGGATCCGTAGCCCGCTGGAAATGAAAAATCATCCTTTGTTCACCGCCGGATTGCTTCTCGTTTCGTCCTTCCTCTCCCCGGGCACGGCGGCGGAACGTCCACCGAATTTCATCGTCCTCTTCGTGGATGATCTCGGTTATGCCGATCTGGGTTGCTTCGGCTCCGAGTCGATTCGCACCCCGCATCTCGATCGGATGGCCCGCGAGGGGATGCGGTTCACTTCCTTCTACGCGCAACCGATCTGCGGCCCCTCGCGCGCGGCACTGATGACCGGCTGCCAGCCGCTGCGCGTGGCGGAAAAGGGCAACGTGAAGAACGTCCATCCGGTGCTGCACACGAAGGAGATCACCATCGCCGAGGTGTTGAAGCCGCGCGGTTACGCCTCGATCTGCATCGGGAAGTGGGATCTCGCCGGGCATTCACAGCGGGGGTTCGCGCCGGAGTTGCTGCCGACGAAACAGGGCTTCGACGAATTCTTCGGCACCCCGACGAGCAACGATTCCTTTGTCGACCTCTACCGCGATGAGGAACGCATTGAACAGAACGCCGACATGGGAACGCTGACACAGCGCTACACCGACGAGGCGATTGATTTCATCACGCGCCACCGGGAACAGCCGTTCTTCGTCTATCTGCCGCACACGATGGTGCACACGAAATTGGCGGCGTCGCCGGAGTTCCGGGGGAAATCCAAGCGTGGTCTTTATGGCGACACGGTGGAGGAACTGGATCATCACACCGGGCGCTTGCTGGACACGGTGCGCGCGCTGGGCCTCGCGGAGAACACGTGGGTGCTCTTCACCAGCGACAACGGCCCGTGGCTGGTGAAAAACAAGGGGCGCCGGGACGGCACGCTGCCGGCTGACCACGGCGGCTCGGCGGGGCCGTTGCGCAGCGGCAAGGTTTCGACATGGGAAGGAGGTCAGCGCGTGCCGACCATCGTCTGGGCACCCGGCCGCGTGCCGGCCGACACCACCTGCGACCGGCTGGCCTCCACGCTCGATGTGCTCCCGACTTTCTCCGCGCTGGCCGGAGCCAAGGTTCCCGCCGACCGCGTGATCGATGGCGAGGACATCGCGCCCTTGCTCGCGGGCCGGTTCGGCGAGGCGAATCCGGATAAGGTCTATCTCTACTACCTGCTCACCCATTTGCAGGCGGTGCGTCAAGGGCCATGGAAACTGCATCTGGCGCGCCCGCACCATCCCGAATGGCTCGGGCCGCACGCGAAGAACGCCCACATCCATCCGGAAGACGACCTCGGCATGGAGACCCCACAGCTCTACCATCTCGATAAAGACCCCGGCGAGACCTCCGACGTCGCCGCGCAGTATCCCGAGGTGGTGCGACGCCTGCTTGCCCTCGCGGAAAAGGCGCGCGCCGACCTTGGCGACCATGACCGCGTGGGCACCAACATGCGTTTCTTCGACCCGATGGAAACCCGCCCGACGACACCGCCCGTGGCCTTCGGAACTGCCAGGAAACGTTGACCCACTCTCCAAATGTTACGAATCCTCTCCTTTCTCCATCTCGCTACCTTGCTGTTCTTTGCGCCTGTGGCGATGCTCCACGCCGACGACGATTTTCCTCCGTTCCGTTGGGAGCATGTCCCGGTGTATGCGCACGTTGGCAAGACCTCGGGCGACTTCACCCCGGAACAACTGGACTTTCTCGCGAAGCATTTCGATTTCATCACGATCGAGAAACATCAGGCGAGCCACCAGCACGGCAGCACCGAGGACGGCTTCGTGGTCGCGATCCGTGAGATCAAAAAGCGGAACCCCCAGGCGAAGGTGCTTTTCTACTGGAACGCCTCGCTGGACACGTCGTCGAAGCGGGGCGGCTACAAGGCGATGGAGACGTTTCCCGCCGACGGGTTTCTGAAGGACAGCGCGGGCGATCCGGTCCTGCGCCGCAAGACGGTTCCCAACTACGACCTGACGCGCCAGGACGTGCGCGACTGGTGGTCGGACGCGGCGGCGAAGGCCGTGACCGAGTATGGAGCGGACGGGATCTTTGCCGATGCGATGGGACAGGACCAGGCCAAGGGACTCGATGAAAAGAAGGTCGCGGAACTCGTGGCCGCGCGGGTGGCCCTGCTGGAGGAAACGCGCCGCAAGATCGGGCCCGACAAACTCATCATTTACAACGGTCTGCTGAAGGATGATCCCAGGAAGCTGCTGCACTTCGCCGACGGCGCGATGATCGAGAGCTTCGGCCATCCCAAATACGGCGACAGCAAGGAAGCGTTGACCGCGTCCTTCGAGGCCACGCGCGCTGCCGCCCGGGACGGCAAGATCGTCCTCCTCAAAGGGTGGCCGGGCTTCACGTTTCGTGAATCCGAGACGATGCGGAAGCCGCGCGCCGAACTGGAGAGCCGGGCGAAAGAGCGCCTCACCTTCCCGCTGGCCTGGTTTCTGGTGGCGGCGGAAACGAACAGCTACTTCTGCTACACCTGGGGCTACCGCGAGCACCACGGCACCTTCGACTGGTATCCGGAATTCGACAAGCCGCTCGGCGCGCCGAAGGGCGAAGCCGTTCGCGATGGCTGGAAGTACCGCCGCGAATTCGAGCACGCTTCGGTGTCCGTGGATCTTGAGCAGAAAACCGCCAGGATCGAGTGGAAATAACCACCACAACTCAAGCGCCCCCACCTCCAAACCCAACCTCATCCGCGTCATGCCGAATGCCGTCGGGTCCGGCGATTATCCTGCAATGGAAAAGTTACCGCAGATGGACACCGATGGACGCAGATTGCGAATGCGTCACGGGATTCTCGGCGTTCGCCCGCAGGGAGAACCCGTTCGATTTCATCTCCTTCTCATGATCCGCGTCTTCCGAGCATTCCGTGGTTTCCGCCTTCCCCTTTAAGTCAAGTGAACGAGCCCCCAAAGACCGCGAACAAGCCGGAACCCAGCCCTTTACCGCCTTTGCGATAGGGTGGTCGAAGGAGCCCCAAAGGGGCCAAACAAGCCAGCCCAGGGCAACGCCCTGGGTCC
>JAHEDC010000124.1 GCA_024641425.1 Verrucomicrobiales bacterium
GCGGACGCCGAAGGTCTCGGTGGCATAGTGGCCGCCGTAGAGGAGGTTTACGCCGAGTTCCTCCGCCGCCGTGTAACTCCAATGCGGGCCCTCGCCGGTGATGAAGGTATCGATGCATTCCCGCGCGATGGCGGCGATCTCCGAGCCCGCGCCGCCGGTGATGATGCCGACATTCCGCACCGTGGTCGGGCCGCCGGGGCAGACGTGGACGGGACCGCCGAGGGCTTTGCCGAGGGCCTTCACGAGGGGGTCGCGCTTGAGATTCACGGTGGTACGGATGCCGAGGAGGATGCCTTTCCACGGAAAGAAGGGTTCGGTGTTCTTAAGGCCGAGAGCTTTGGCGAGGAGGGCGTTGTTGCCGTAGCGCGGATGGACGTCGAGCGGGATGTGGGCGCTGTAGATGGCGAGATTGTTCTCGATGGCGAGGCGGAGGCGGGCGTAAGCGCCGCCGGTGATCGGCTGCGCGCCCTGCCAGAACATGCCGTGATGGACGACGAGTAGATCGGCCTTCTCCGCGATGGCCTTCCGGATAACGGGAAGCGTGGCGTCCACGGCGGCGGCGATCCGGGTGAAGCGTCCGTTGTTCTCGAGTTGGAGCCCGTTGAGGGCGGTCGGGTAGTCGGGAACTTCCGCGAGGCGCAGGGTTTCGTCGAGGTAGTCGGTGAGGGTCTGGAGTTTCGGCATGGGCTAGCTTCTCCTTTTCGAGGGAGGTGGTCAAGGCATGCGGAGAATGAGGGATGACGCGAGGGCCGATCCGTGCATCCGTGGGAGGGCCGTGGGCGAAGTGCTTGCTTTGCGGTTTTCCTCATGCTTTTTCCCTCTCTTATACTCCGTCCCGCCCTGCGGAGGCGTGTGATCCTGCTGCTCAATGTGGCGACGGTTGCGCTGGGGGTGGCGGTGTATCTCGCGATTCAGATTGCGAATCACAGCGCCTTCCAAGCCTTCAGCGCGGGGATCGACGTGGTGGCGGGAAAGAGCCATCTGGAGATACGCGACGGGGATGTCGGGGTGGACGAGGAGATGCTGCCGGTCGTGGCCGCACTGCCCGGGGTCGAAGCGGTCACACCCGTGTGCGAAGGCTACATGACCTTGCCCGACTTTCCCGGCGAATATCTGAGGGTGCTGGGGCTCGATCCCTTCACCGGGGATGCGTTCCAGACGGCGAAGCTGCTTCCCGACGGGGGATTCCAGCCGGAAGCGTGGCTTTCGGAGCGGGATAGTGTGTTTCTTTCGCGACGACTCGCGGAGTTGCTGGGTGTTGCGACGGGCGGATCGCTCAGGGTGCAATTGGATGGAAGAACCGAGAGCGTGCGCGTGGGAGGGCTCCTTGAGGAAGATGAAAGCGCGTCCGGCGAGGGGACACCGGAGAGGGTGGGGGCGATGGATATCGGCTGGTTCCAGGAGCTTTTCCGGAGCACGGGGAAAGTCAGTGCGATTCAGGTTCGACTGGAGGATCCGACGCGGATCGAGACGATGAGGGACACGATCCAGGAAACTCTCACTGGAACGGCGGTGGTCGAGGCCCCCTCGAGGCGGGCCGTGCAGGTGCAGCGGATGCTGGAGGGCTTCCAGTTGAACATCACCGCCCTGAGTATGGTTTCGATCCTGGTGGGGATCTTTCTCATCTACAACACCATCTCGGCGTCGGTCGTGCGTCGGCGGCGGGAGATCGGCATCCTCCGCTCGGTGGGCGCGAGTCGACGCCAGATCATGGGGCTCTTTCTCGGCGAGGGGCTTCTCATGGGGGTGGTGGGAACGGTGATCGGAATCGGCCTGGGGGTCGCGTTGGGTTCCGCCCTGCTCGGACAGGTGGCGCAGACGGTCTCGACCCACTACATCCTGATCAGCATCGACCAATCGTTCATCGATGCCACCCATGTTGGCCAAGCGGCGGCCTACGGGATCGTGGCCTCCCTCCTCGGGGCCTGGATGCCGGCCTGGGAAGCTTCGCGGGTCGATCCGGTGGCGGTGATGCACCCCGGTCGCATGTTCGAATCCCCGCGGACGCGGAAATGGCTTTGGTTCCTTTTCGGTCTCGCGGGTCTCGCCCTCGTCATTGTGAGCGCCCGCATCGCCCTGCATTCCGGCCCACCGCAATGGAGCTTCGGGAGCTGTTTCTTCCTGCTCGCGGGTTTCTCCCTCATGACGCCGGTGCTGTCGCTGGGAATGGCGCGCGCGGCGACCTGGGGCTTTACCGCGGCAGGAGCGGTTCTCGCGCGGATCGCGGGCGAGAACTTCCAGCGATCGCTCCATCGCACCGCGCCGACGGTGGCGGCGCTCATGGTGTCGGTGGCGATGGTCGTCGGGGTTTCGGCGATGGTGGCCTCGTTCCGCTCGAGCGTGGACCAATGGGTGGGGCGGGCGATGGTGGCGGATCTCTACGTGGCTCCGGCCGCGAACGAGATTCTCGGGATGCGCGCGTTCATGCCGAATGAAATCCGCTCTTATCTGGAAGGACGGCCCGACGTCGCGGAGACGGAGACCTATCTGGAAACCGAGGTGCCGCTCGCGGACGGGAATACCTATCCGCTGGCGGTCGTCGATTCGCGGAATCGGGGGAACATCGTCTATCTCGAGCATGCGGGACCCGACGACGCCTATCTGGAGGAGGATAACGTGATTGTCAGTGAGAACTTCGCCCGACGCTACGGAGCGAAGACCGGCGACATCCTGGAACTTCCGAGTGCCGCAGGGGTGGTCGCCGTCACGATCACGGGAGTCTTCCGCGATTACTCCGATGATCGCGGGCGCATCTTCATGACGCGGCGGAACTATGACCGCCATTGGGACGAGCCCCGCTATCACTCGCTCGCGGTCTATCTCAAGCCGGAGGACCTGTCCCGCGCGCTTCCGATGGGAGACGAGATCAGGGCCCGCTTCGGAGCGAGCGGCGAATTCTCGATCTTCACGAACGCCTCGATCCGGAAGAAGATCTTCGAAGTCTTCGATCAGACGTTTGCCATCACGTATGTGCTGAGAACGATCGCCGTGATCGTGGCGGTCTTCGGGATCATGCTGACGTTGACGACGCTCGTGATGGAGCGGGGAAGGGAGATCGCCCTCTTCCGCGCGCTCGGTGCCGGACAGGGGCAAGTGTGTGGAACCTATCTGGCGGAAGCCGGACTGATCGGATTGATCGGAAGCCTCCTGGGAAGCGCGTGCGGGCTTCTGCTTGCCATCATTCTCAGCCGCGTGGTCAATGTCGCCTTCTTCAATTGGACCATCGACTTTTCCGTGCCGTGGTCCGAGTTGCGGTGGGTTCCCGTATGGGTCACCGCGGTGGCGCTGCTGGCTGGCCTTTATCCGTCCTTGGGAGCGGCCCGCCGCGAAGTCGCGGGCGCCTTGAGAGTCGAGTGAAGTTACAATGAAAAAGTTCGAATGAAAAAGTCTCCTGGAATCTGTTTCTTACTGCTCTCTTTGCTTCCGCTCCAGCTTCGCGGGGAATGGCGGGTGGCGGAGCCGGGGTATGCGTATGGGTTTCCGCGGGATCATTACGCGCACCGGGATTTCAAGACGGAGTGGTGGTATTTCACCGGTCATTTGGAAGCGCAGGACGGGCGTGCGTTCGGTTACCAATTGACGTTCTTCCGGCAGGGGGTGCTGGCGCCCGGGGAAGGAGGGACATTCACTTCGAGGTTTGTGCGGCCCGCGTTCTACTTCGCGCATTTTGCGGTCACGGATCTGAAGGACAAGCGTTTCCGCTTCGAGCAAAAGCTCAGTCGGGGAGCCTTTGGGGAGGCGGGGGATAGTGTCGATGTGGAGGAGAAGCGGATCGCATGGATCGGGGACTGGGCGTTGGAACGGAAGGGGGACGGTTTCGTGGCGAAGGCGAGTCTGGAGGGCATTGCGCTGGCCTTGGAATTCGAGTCGCTCAAGGATCCGGTCGTCAATGGCACGGACGGGATCAGCCGGAAATCGGCGGGCAAGGGAAATGCCTCCCATTACTACTCGATGACCCGCCTGGCGACACGAGGCACCCTCACGGTGGATGGCAGGGAGACGGCCGTGACCGGAGAAAGCTGGTTCGACAGGGAGTGGGGATCGAGCCAGCTTGGGGAGCGGCAGGTGGGCTGGGATTGGTTCTCGCTTCAATTCACCGACGGGAGTGAACTCATGATCTACCGGCTGAGGAACGAGGACGGGGGAACGGATTCGTTTTCGGGAGGGACGCACGTCGACGCCGACGGAACGGCAAGCCCGCTCTCGGCGCGCGATTTTTCGGTTACGCCGGGAGACACGTGGGCCAGCGAAGTGACGGGAGCGAACTACCCGACCACGTGGCGGATCACGCTTCCCTCAAGGGAGACCGTTCTGGAGGTGAAGGCCTCCATGGAGGCGCAGGAACTCTCGTTTTCTCCCGTTTCGTACTGGGAAGGAGCGGTGAAAGTAAGCGGCAGCCGGGGCGGGAAACCCTTGAATGGAAAAGGTTATCTTGAGATGACCGGATATGCCGGGGCGCTCGGGGTGCTGCGCTGAAAAAAGAGGACGGATCAACCGCCGATGAGACGCTGCTTCACGTCGTCGGGGAGCGGACTGGTGGAGACCCAGGTTTTAGCGGCCTCGGGTTCTCGGCGGACCCAGTCGCGGGCGAGTTCATAGGTCGCCTTCTCGCGTTGCTCGGGATTGGAAATCGTCGCGGCCCAGGCGATGGCGGACTCGGGATCGCGCTCGCGGATGCGCCAGGCGAAAGTCTGGCGGGGCTCGTCCATTTCGGGAGAGGCGGGGAAGCGGCCGAGCCAGTTGCCGGCCTCGTTCGGATCCTCGCGGGCCCAACGTTCGACCACTTCCGAGAAAACGCGGGGCGTGGACTCGTCGGTGGGGAGGGATTCGACCCACTTCACGGTTGATGCGATATCCTTGTCCGCGAGCTGTCCGGCGAGCCGACTGAGGGCCCCGACCTTGAAGATGTCGTCCGGAAGATTCGTCGCCCAGGTGCGGGCGGCGTCCTCGCCGCGTTCCATGTAGGCGCCGAGGAGAGCCTCCATCATCTCGCCCCGGGCGCGGCTACGGGGCTCGTTCCGCGCGAGTTCGGTCGCGGCGTCGGGATCGATCTTCGCGAGACCCGAAATAACGCCGGACATCATCCAGTTGCCGTCCTCGTCGCGGCCTTTTTCCGGTTGGCCGTTTTCCTTGGCCCAGGCGATGGCTTCGTCGCGGTTGGTGGCGACGAATTGCTCTAGCACCTTCGAAGCGGCCCAACGGCCCGGCCAGTCGTCGATTTCCTTCGCGTATTCGAGTGCGCCCCGGGGATCGGCCTCGCCCCATTTCTGCATGAGCATGGAGAACTCGCGCCCGTTTTCGCGGGGATTGAAGTCCTTCATGAGAACGGCCGCCACTTCCGAGAACGCGGCGGAATCGCCGAGTTCCTCGAGGAGGGCAAGGAAACCCGTCATCTTGGCGACGGAATCGTCGTTTTCCATGAGGGCCTTGAAGCGTTCGCCGAAAGTAAGCGTGTCGCCGGCTGCCGCGTTGGAGGCGCCGGAGCCACCCAGACCGCGGGCGAGGGGAGAGGGCTCAAGCCGGCCTTCGGAGTCAGGGGAGCCCGAGGAAGCGCTCCGCAGGGAGGAAGGGGTCGCTCGGGCTCCGGCATGGGATCCCCGGTTGGCGGCGACGTCGTCCGATGATTCGGAGGAAGCGGAGCGACCGGCATAGAAAGCGGCGGCAACGCTGGCGAGCCAGAGTCCGCCGAGAAGGAGGGAAAGGTTTCGGGTCGGCTTCATCAGGAATGGTCTTACGAACGGGTGGAACGATCGGATGGGTTAGAATAGCTGTCAATCGATCACCGCGGCCGGAATCTCAACCGTGATCTCTCCGCAGTAGACCGATTTCGGGTCGCCCCGTTCCGTGATCGTGCGCTCCACCGTGGCAAGTCGGCGTTCGACAGGGCCCTCGAAAATCGACTTTCCTCCGCAAACGACTTTCACGGGTTGATCGAGGTCGACGAGGGAATCGTTCAGAAGGACGGTCAGTTTCGGGCAATCCGTCGCCTTTTCGATGGTGATGGTCTGCCCCTCGCGCGAGGCGACGATTTCCTGCCCGGCTTTCGCGGTCCCTTGCGGAAGGGCGAGCCAGTAGAAACGGTCATGCGTCCGATCATCCTGTTTCCAGACGATTTTCTTCGGAAAGGGATCGCGGGTGAACTTTGCCATCCACGGAACGGCCGAGGCGTCCTCCAGATTCATCCAGTGGCCGCGACCCGGGTGGATCTCGACGTGGTGTTTGTAGCCATCCGGGTCTGCTTTCTCAAGGGCGTCGAGCTTGTCGCCGAATTCCTTCGCGATCTTGTTGCGGTTGTAGCCGCCGTCCTCGGCTCCGACGTGGAGGGCGAAGCCAATGTTCCGGAGGCCGAGGGGCGAGGTTTCGTTCGGATGACCGGCCATCATCGAGGCGGCGGCGAGGCGGTCGGCCATGCGGGGCGCGAGTTGGTAAACGCCATCCCCGCCGGCGGAGTAGCCCATGATATAGACGCGGTTCGGATCGACCTCGCCGGTGGCGACGAGGGTGCCGATGATTCGGTCGTAGAAATCATCGATATGGGCCTCGTGCCAGAGGTTCCAGGTATCCGTCGGGGCGCGGGGGACAAGATAGAGCCCCTCCTCGGGCTGGTAGAGTTTCTTCTGGTTCTCCCACTGGGAGTCATTCACCTGGGGCGGGGCGTTTCCGCCGCCGTGCATGGAGATGAAGAGGCTGTGTCCGTCCTTCGGCTTCTTTCCGAACTCCTTGACGAAAAACGGCATTTTCCGGTCGCCGATCACGACGACTCCGGCCTCCATCTCCGGTGCCCGAAGCTGACGGATGTGCGCAGCGTAATCATCCCAAAGGAGCCGGGCGGCATTTTCCGCGTCGTCCTTGGAAAGATTCGATTCCGAGAGAGCCGTCCGATCTTCCCGGGGCTTGGAGAGCCATTCCTGAAGGGACGGGATTGCGCCCGCTTCCGCAGCGATTCCGAGGGGCAGGACGGAGAACAGCGCGAGCAGGACGAGGGAGGGAAAACGGGAAATTGGCATCGATAATACTTCCATTCCGAGAGAGCGCGTGCAACCGCTGCTTGTCGGGCTTGTTTTGAGGGAGGAGGCGGGATGGGATGAGGGAGGCTCGTCGTCGATCATGGGCCCACTCCATAAAGCCGCGCGCGATCTCGACGCCGAAGAGGCATCCGAGCCCCCAGGTCCCGCGCCCGACATCATTCGCGCGCTCGGCCGAATTTCCCCTCGATATCGGCACGACACCCGCTATCGTTGGCGGCGACAAATGAAATGCCATCCCCCAATGAACCGGCCGCAGGAATGCGAAACGGAGGTCACCGCCTGAGGACGAGATTCCCCTGGAAATGCCTCTGTCGCTCCTGATTTTGCTCTTTGCCCTTCTCGGTGTCGGGGCGGCCTTGGTCTCCGCTGTGGAAACCGCGCTCTTCGTTCTACGCGAGCACCGGGTTCCCGTGATTGCCCGCGACAATGATCGGCTTGCGGAACGACTCGCCCGCCTGCACGGCGAGAAAAGGGCCTTCATGAATTTGGCCCTTCTGCTGAGTGCGCTCTTCAATCTCGCCCTCGCCGCCACCGGACTCGCCCTCCATGCCCGACTCGTCGCCATCTTTCCGGTGAATCCGGGGTGGCTCGCCCTCGCCTTGATCGTCGCGATCGTCCTGGCCGCCGATCTCCTTCCCAAACTGCTCTGCCTCGGACGCCCCCGCGAAATCTTCCTCATCACCTCTGGCCCCCTCCTGGCGCTGCGCCCGATTCTAGGCCCGGTCGCGAACGGCCTCGCCCGGCTGAGCGACCGCATCGTGGGGCAACTCACCCCGGCCGCTTTCCAGCCCCGCGCCCGCATCGAGGAAGACGAATTGGAAACGCTCGTCGAAATGCGGCGGGACACCGGGTTGCTCGACGAGGCCGAGAGCGAGATGATCCAGGAAGTTCTGAAACTGCGGGAAAAGACCGCGAAGGACTGCATGACGCCGAGAGTCGAGTTGACCATGCTCGCCGAGGGCATCTCGCCAGCGGATGCCGATCTCGCCATTCGCGCCCAGTCCTTCGAGCGGCTTCCCGTCTATAACGACATACCGGACAACCTCACCGGAGTGCTCGATGTCCTCGGATACCTCCGCGACTCTTCGCCACAGCGCGATTTCCGCGAGCACGTCCAGCCGGCGGTTTTTGTGCCCGAGACCATGCGTGCCCTCGATTTGTTCGAAAAACACCTGCGACTGCCGGACTCGATGGTGATCGTCCTCGACGAGTTCGGAGGCTTCGAGGGGATCGTCACTCAAACGGACATCATCGAGGATATCATCGGAGACGCCGCGCCCGACGGACTGCACCCGCAAGAGATCGGCGACCTTGGCGAAGGACTCTGGCTCACGACAGGCAGCGCGAGACTCGATGATCTCAGCGAGTCCACGGGGGTGAACTTTGAGGAGGACGGGCTCGACACCATCGGGGGCCTTGTCACGACGTTGCACGGTTCCGTTCCCCGCCAGGGGACGATGCTTGTCGTAAAGGGAGCGACCGCCACCGTCCGAAAATCCAACGCGCGACGCGTCGAGGAACTCCTCCTCGATGTCTCCAACCTGACCGACGATACCAAGCATAGCGGGGAGGAGGGCGCATGATCTGGGTGACGCT
This sequence comes from Verrucomicrobiales bacterium, assembly GCA_024641425.1. Taxonomy (GTDB): domain Bacteria; phylum Verrucomicrobiota; class Verrucomicrobiia; order Verrucomicrobiales; family DEV007; genus JAHEDC01. Next base: position 8,625 of record JAHEDC010000124.1, read on the forward strand.
TGCCATTTGCCTGCTCCTCTCCTTCGTCCTCTCCGGGATCGAGTCCGCGATCCTTTCGGTCAGCCTGGTCCGGGTCCGGCACAGCGCGGGCGAGAATGCCCCCCGCTTCGGTTCCCGGTGGCTTGCGAGCGCCTTCCGCCACCGCGAACGCCTCCTTTCCTCCGTCCTCCTTCTCAACGACGTTGCCACGCTCCTCGCCTTCGCCATCGTCACCCGTGAGCTCGTCGCCAACTTCTCCACGACGGGATACCTCATTGCTTTTGCCATCTCGCTCCCGGTCTATCTTTTTATCTTCGAGTTGGTGCCCAAGTCCCTCTTCGAACGCTTCCCCTACCGGCTTCTGCGTCTCTTCGTGCCCTTTCTCTGGTGTGTCGAGTGTTCCATCGGAAGAATCCTCGCGCTCGCCTCATTCCTGCCCCGCTCGCTCAATCACCGAGAGCGCCCCGACGAGGACGTCGAGGAAGAAGCCGACGCCCTCCCTCTTCCCGCCGAAACGGTCGGACGTCAGGAATTCCGTAGCCTCACCGACATGATCGCCCGACAGGGTCTGATCGGCCCCTCCGAGACGCGCCTCATCGGGAACATCCTCGATTTCCCCAGGATCGAGGTCTCGCAGGTTATGATCCCCCTCGATCGGGTGACGACCGTTCCGTTGGACCTCGTCGTGAAGCGGGTCCTCGAGCTCTCCCGCGACCACCGCGTCGATCAGTTTCCCGTTATTGGCTCCGATGGGTCGATTGCCGGACTGGTAAACGTCTTCGAATTGCTCCGACACCCTGCACCCAATGGGAAAATCGCCAACTTCATGCGCCGCATTGTCCGCGCCCGCCCCGGCGACTCTGCCCGTGATGTCCTGGTGCGACTCCGAGCCTCGGGCGTGCAGCTCGCCGCCGTCAGCAACGAGGACGGAATGCCGCTTGGCATCGTCAGTGCCGAGGACATCGTCGCCCGCATGCTCGACGGGGAATAAGCCGCCGTCGTATCATTCCGGGAAATTCCGAGCCTTTCCTTGCGGATCCGCGAAAAGGAAGGAGGTTAGTGGCCCGCAGTTGCCCCCGGCGGTAGAAATTATGTCAGTCATGCAGAAAGAAACCTTATTAACGGGGCAAAACGGCACGAATTATGCCGTCCTGCCGAAAGATGTGGTCCTCGGCGAAAGTTGGGACACCCATGCACTACGGACGGTCATCGACGACCGTTGTCTCGAGGGGCGAAAGCCCACCCACCTTTTCCTCGGCCGAAAAGAAGCCAATCTACTCCGGCAGCATCTGGGCACCGCCTTCGGGGAAGAGAACGCGAGCAATCTCGACCATATCTGGTACATGGGCCTTCGTGTCGTTGAACTCCAGTGCGGTTCCGTTTTCCGGGTCGCCGGAAACCGCTTCGTCACTGCCCTTGGCACGGAGCCCGAGTCCCTCGCGCGGCTGAGCGCGGAGGAAATCGCGTCCGCCTGGCGCTTCGACCTGGATTAATCGCAAGCCCGTCCCGCGTCTTCCCTCCTTCGCCCTCAGACGGGTTTGTTACCCGTCGTGGGTGCGCTCGCCAAGCATTAATGCTTGCGACCCGCGCCGATCTCCTTATCATAAGGGCGTTATCTTCCTTCGAGACGATGAGTTTGACGATCTACCGGTCGGCGTGGGGTGTTTCTCTGAATGGCATGCACCCCGTGGCCGCTTTACCTGCCCCGCTTCGCGCGTGCTCCCTTGCGGACCACGCGGCGCCTTCTCGCGGGGTAGCGGGACACGAGGCTACGACCGGACTCATGACACCCTCTCTCAGGGAATACCCACAATCGGCGGCGTGCCGGAACTCGAAAGCTCCGGGTCACCCTCCGCGTGAGCGCCAACTGGCGCACCGACGCGGACCCCTCCACCGCCACCCCGAAAGCTTCACGGCATCCGCAAGCGATGAATCGCGTCAATTCTTGACGCATCCCCAGCTCCGCGCCGTAGGAAATCCGGGTCAAAAGCACGCCGCCACGCACGTACCTACTAACCATCGTTCAGAACTGCATGGCAACAAGCACTCCATCCCAAGACCCCTCCGGCTCCGGCACGGGAGGTGGAAATCGAAACAGAAACAGGAACCGCAGCGGCGGGAACCGCAGCCGTGGTGGCCGCAGCCGTAGTCGCGACGGCGAAGATGCCGGAGGCGAATCCTCAGGGCGTCGAAGCGGCTCCCGCTCCTATGGCGGCGGAGGTTCGCGAAGCGGCTACACGAAGGAAAAGGTTCCCCGTCGGGCACCCAAGAAATCCCTCTTCCAGAAAATCCTCGGGGTCTTCGGAATGGGAGACGATTCCAACGCCAAGAAAAAGCGGGCCGCCGCGCCGAATCCACTGGCCCGCGTCGGCAGTACCCGCGTCCCGGAGCCGGGCTCACACCCTGAGCCCTCCTCCTCCCGTCGCGCTTCGAGGAACGCGGACGACGGCTCTCCCCGTCCCGCGAGAACCCGTCCGCCCCGCGAACGCCGTGAACCGAAACCCCGCCGCGCTCCCGAAGACGTCGAAGTGACCTGCGAACGCCTTTACGTAGGCAACCTTTCCTACGACGCTGGAGAGGATGATCTTAAGGAACTCTTTGGCAGCGTCGGCACCGTCCAACTCGCGGAGGTCGTCAGCCACAAGAACACCCAGCGATCCAAGGGCTACGCTTTTCTCGAAATGGGAAGCATCGACGAAGCCCGGCGCGCCGTGGAGCAACTCCACGACAAGGATTTCATGGGTCGCAAAATGGTCGTCAGCGGCGCAAAGAGCGTCGGTCGCCAACAAAGCGGTGGCGGAACCAACAGCGACGCGAACTGAGAAAAACCGTTCTAGATTCGATACAAGCGCACCGGATCCCTCGGGATCCGGTGCGTTTCCGTTTTCGATCCTTGCTTCATTGATCCCCCCCCGCCAACCTGCCCCGTTCTATCTCGCCGGAGCCACCGGAACGGGGAAAAGCGACGTCGCGCTCGGACTCGCCGAACGATGCGGCAGCGAGATCGTCAACGCTGACGCCTTTCAGATTTATCGTGGACTCGACGTCCTTACCGCGAAGCCCTCGGCAGCCGACCTCGCCCGGGTCCGTCACCATCTCTACAGCGCGCTCGATCCGAACGAAGTCCTCGACGCCGCCCGCTTCGCCTCGCTCGCCTCGCCCTCCATCGCGGAGATTCAAGGCCGCGGCCGCGTTCCGATTATCACCGGGGGGAGCGGACTGTATCTGAAGGCGCTCACCCACGGCATTTCCCGGAACCTTCCCGCCGCCGACCCCGCGCTACGTGCCGAACTCACGGCTCAACCGCTCCCCCTTCTCGCCCACAGGCTCCACCGCCTCGATCCGGAAGGCGCTGCGCAAACCAATCTCCTCAACAAGCGCTACGTGATCCGCGCCCTTGAAATCACCCTCCTCTCCGGCCGCCCGATGTCCGAACTGAAGAACGAATGGGCGACGCAACAACCCGTATTCCGGGGTGTCGTCCTCGTCCGCGAGCGCGCTGATCTCTACCAGCGTATCAATGCCCGCGTTTCCAGGATGTTCGAGGGCGGCGCCCTCGATGAGGTCCGCGCCCTCGAAACCCTTTCCCGCACCGCGGCCAAAGCCATCGGCGTCGCAGAGATCCGCGCTTACTTCGCCGGCGAACTGAGCCGAGACGAATGCCTCGACGCCATCCGTCAGTCCACCCGCCGCTATGCGAAACGCCAGATGACCTGGTTCCGCCGCGAGAAAGGCTTCGTTCCCGTTTGCCTCGCTCCCGACGAGGGAGCAAACTCCGCCATTGCCCGCATCCTTGAGAATTTCCCCGAACTCGCCACCTCCCCATGACCGCCGAACTCCGCCGTATCCCCGTCTCCCTTCCCGGCCAAGCCTACGACGTGGTCGTCGGCGAAGGCCTGCTTCCCGAAGTCGGCCATCTCATCCGCGAGCGCGAAGGCCTCGGAAAGAAGTGCGCCATCGTCACCGACTCCAACGTCGGACCACGCTACGCCGACGCGCTTGCCGACCGGCTTTTCGAGGCCGGTTTCCACGCCGACATCCTCACTGTCCCGGCTGGCGAAAGCTCGAAATCGATGCTTGAAGCCGAGGACATCTGCCGCCAGATGATCCGCGCCGGCCACGACCGCAACAGCTTTCTTATCGCACTCGGCGGCGGCGTCGTCGGTGATCTCGCGGGATTCGCCGCCGCCATCTTCTTCCGGGGTATCCCCTACATCCAGATCCCGACCACGGTCGTCTCCCAGGTCGATAGCTCGGTCGGCGGGAAAACCGGAGTGAACGCCCATGAGGGCAAGAATCTCATCGGGGCCTTCCACCAGCCCCGACTCGTCATCGCCGACACCCTTACCCTCGATTCCCTTCCGGACCGCGCCTACAATGAGGGCTTCGCCGAAATCATCAAGCACGCCGCGATCCGCGACGCCACCATGCTTGATCGCATCGCGGCCCTACCCCGGCGTGGCGCGATCACGGAACTCGTCGCCCAAAACGTGGCGATCAAGGCTGCCATCGTTGTCGAGGATGAAAAGGAAACCAACGGCACACGCGCCCTCCTCAACTTCGGTCACACCATCGGTCACGGCATCGAGGCCAGCGCCGGCTACGGCGTCATGATGCACGGAGAAGCCATCTCCCTCGGCCTTCTCGCCGCCGCCCGCCTTTCCGTCCGGCATTCGACACTTCCCGAATCCGATGCCGAAAAGCTCCGCTCCCTCCTCGGAAAGTTCGACCTCCCGCTCACCTTGCCCGCCCCTATCGAGACCGACGCCATTCTCGAGGCCCTTTCCCATGACAAGAAATTCCGTGCGGGCGAGATTCGATTCGTCCTCCTCCGTGCCCTCGGAGACGCCTTCGTGAGCGGGGAGATCACCCTTCGCGACATCACCTGCGCCATCGATGATCTCAGGGCCTAAAATCAGTTGACACCCTTCCAGCGTCCCTCTAGAATCTGCGTTCCTCGATTCCGAGGCCCCGCGCGCAGTGGCACGGGGAAGACGCCGTGATTTCCTCCCGGAACTGTATGAAGACATTTTCAGCCAAAGCAACCGACATCGACCGTAAATGGTGGATCATCGACGCCGAGAACCAGGTTCTCGGAAATGTCGCCGTCCACGCCGCCAATGTCCTTCGCGGGAAGAACAAACCCGTTTTCACCCCGCATGTCGATACGGGTGACTATGTCGTCGTCATCAACGCCAGCAAGGTACGCCTTACCGGCCGGAAGGAAGAGAACAAGGTCTATA
>JAHEDC010000125.1:0-410 GCA_024641425.1 Verrucomicrobiales bacterium
AAGCGAGCCTGCGCAGGGAGAATGGCGGGAAGAAAGTGCGAACAAAGGAAGAGAAAGCAATGCTCCCGGATGATGATTCGGTAAGCAAGATGTTCCAGTTGGTGCTGGGCAACGGTGCGCATAGTGATTTGGAACCGGAGATCCGATTTGGGCTTGCCATGGCGCTAGAGAGAGAGGAACGGCCAAAATCGGCCCGTGCGGCCTATGCGGAGCTCATTGAATTCCATCGGGCGCATCACTTAGCTGACGATGCGGCCTTTCAGATCGCCTATATTGACTTCAAGAAGGTCATGCGGGGTGAACTTGGTAGGCTTTTTGCGGCGCAGTTGGCTTTCGCTGATTTTCTTGAGCGCTACGAGAAGAGTGAAAAGGTGGCTCAAGCGAAATTGTGCCTCATGGAGCTTCAGAAG
>JAHEDC010000125.1:431-13846 GCA_024641425.1 Verrucomicrobiales bacterium
CAGGTTAAGGACAACGAATCGCTAAGGCGCCACGTAGTCGGGTTGCGCGAGGCCGCTCCAGAGGATGGAATTCATCGGGCCGAGCGTTCAGAGTTGGGCGCGGATGGGGGTGGGTAGGATTCGGTTGCGAGTTGCGGGAAGCAAGGCTGAGTATGAAGAAACTGCGATAGAGTTCAGCGAAACCACGACGATTGACGGAGAGCAGTAATTTCGACCTGTTCGGAAGAACGAGAGTGTGTTCCTTTTGGATAGCAAAGGTCGAGGATGAGGCTATCGGCACCGAATGCGAGTAAACCCGAAAGACGGATGCCGACGGGGGATTGGCGTTCGGCGTATGCCCAGAGTTTGAACGTGGGGTCTCCAGGATAGGTGAGCTCGACGCAAAGGTAGCGGTTTTCGTCGCTGTATTCATTGTTGTAGTAATCTGAGAGCATGGCATGGACGCGGAAGGGCATTGCTTGCGTGGGACGCATAGACTGGAACTCCGGCAAGGGCATTTGCTGGTATCGGGCTGATACCTCCCAATCGACTTTCATGTCGGAATTTGGCGTCTGCTCAACAACATAGTATGCGCTCTTGCCCTGCTCGTCCTCGATGTCGAGAACAAGAAGACGGATGCCTCCGTTAACTTCCATGAGGCGCGCTCGAATCAGGGCACGGAGTTTTGTTGGTTGGTAGGGCTGGGACGTGTACCAATTCTTCATGAGGGGGCTTACCTCGTCGGGAAAGCGAATATAGGGCAGCATGGCTTCTGGCGTAGCCGCTCCGAAACATCGACGGACGGCGTCGAGTGCCAGCTGGCACTCGGCATCGGTGATGATAGGGCTCCTCTTGGCGGAAGGGGATTCGGATTGGGATGAGAATTGCGTTTCCCCGAGTTCGGGGTCGGAATCGATGACAGGAGTTCCGTTCAGAAAGAGACGTATGAGGCCGAAGATGATGGCTCCCGAGAGCAAGAGGATGCAGATTAAGCCAAGGAGATAGCGTGGCCGGATGCGGTCGTCTGCGAGGAGTATGCTACGCCTTGCGCGAACGGGGCGGGCTGTTGCATCGGGGGCCTTGCACTTCGCCGGAGGTTTTTCATGGGCTTTCCGCGGCTGCAGCGGTTTCGGCTGATCCGCGGCTCCTGGTTCGATTGCCGGGCGGGTGGGTGCTGCGGGTGATGGCGATTTCGGCGATGCCGGCGTGTCTGTAGTCTTCTCCGTTGTGGTTCCTGCCGGTGGCGGAGCAGGGGAGGGCATTCCTGGCCCGGCCGCGCTTCGTGGGCTAGTGGTACCTGTCCCCAGCGGAGTTTCCGTCAGACAATCGCAATAGGGGCACTCGAGAGATTCGTCTTTTAGTCCTCTCCTTGTGCGGAAGATAGCGGCACAGGCGCCGCATTGGCGAAAATGCCATCGCGATTGGTGGGTACTGGTGTCTTCCATGGGCGCCATCACGTTTCCTTGTGATGGCGAATCTGATAGCAGAAGGCGGAATTGTCACAATGGATCCTGCATTGTGACGATATTGTCACGATAGCGATAGAAGGCGATTGGCGATTTACTTCATTCCGTCCGGGTGTGCGACGCCTGCTGGATGGGAATAGGTTGGAGGCGAGATCTGTCGTCTGGCGCAGGACGATGTCAAAAGGGCGAAGCCGAAAACCGTGATCAGTGGGAAAAGGAATCCGAGGGAAGGCATGGGATCTGGCGTGTGGGGTTGATCAGTTGATCTTAGGGTTCAGGTCGAGGCGGGTGCTTGGTGACGAGTAGGCCGCGTAGTCTTCTGGTAGTCCGATGTTTTCGGACTTCATGCGGACGCGTGCGTAGAATTTCGCTTCGTTGATATCGTCGAAGAGGCGGGGATCAAAGGCGAAACGGACATTGTAGGGGAAGTCCTGATACGAAGAGCGAATGTGAAGGGGATACCCCACTTCCGTCTCGGGAAAGGAAAAGAGACGGTTGCCGTCCTTGCCATACTGAATGGATTGAAAATGAACTTCGTCGGGAGAAGTCGTGAACTGGCTGAAAACGCGCGCCTCGAACTCTCCAATGCCGTCGCTGTAGAAAGTGATCTTCGATCCCCTCTTGATAACCCAGTTGTTGTATTGCCAATCATGCGGCAGGAGGAAGGTTTTCTGGTTTGAGGGAGTTGTCTGATCCAACGTGACGTCGGCGCGAGTGGTTTGCGATACAGCCATCGGCGTCACGTAGGTAGTCGTGCAACTCGTGATGGCGATTGGAATGCTGAGAAGAAGTGTAGCGGTGGAGAGGCTCATGAGAGATTGGCTGAGTGCTGGCAGGTGAATGTGGGTCGGCATAGAAGCGAAGGGTTGCCGAAAACGTGGCATCGCGGAGGTGGTTTTTTGTGACGATTCCTTCACCTTCGGCTTGCGATGGGAAGGAGAGCGGAAAGGGGATGGTGGGGGCCTTGGAGTGAGCCGCCGAGGGCGGGTTGGAAGGATGACGGGAAGGCACGTCGCTTCGAGAACAGGGAAACCAAGGGGTACGCGATCCTGAAACGTGTTCAGAGAATCGGGTCGATTTTCCTCGTAATATTCAGCGTGGGGTTGACGTTTTAGGGGAGTCCGGGCCGTCGAGGCGCGGCCTGTAGTGATTTCCCTCAGTCATGATCTTCCTGAAGCGCCATCCTAAATTCCACTTTGCTGCCGCCTTCATCGTCGGAGGTGCGATAGGCCTCGGCCCACTCGAAGGGGAAAGCGCGGAGAAAGCAGTCGGGGGCGACCGTGTTGATGTGGAGGCTAGCTTCCGAGCGGATATGTTGCCCTTGCTTGAACGTTTTTGCTACGATTGCCATGGGGACGGAAGTTCGAAGGGGGATTTGGTCCTCGACGAGTACGCCGACTTCCAAACAATGCTCCGGGACCGGGGAACGTGGGAGGAGATCATGCATCAAATCGACACGAAGGTCATGCCGCCGCCGAAGCGGAAGGAGCAACCCACTCCCGACGAGAGGGAAAAGATGCTGGGATGGATCGAGCGCGCGGTCTTTCATTTCGATTGCGAGCATCCTGATCCGGGCCGCGTAACGCTCCGGCGTCTGAACCGGGCGGAATACAACAATACGATTCGCGATCTGGTGGGAGTGACGTTCCGCCCTGCCGATGATTTTCCCGCCGATGACGCGGGTTACGGGTTCGACAATATCGGAGATGTCCTTTCGCTCTCGCCCCTGCTTTTCGAGAAATATCTCGCTGCGGCGGAGAAAATACTGGATCAGGCGATCCGGACTTCCGAGCCCCCGAAGCCGGAACAAACCTACGACGCAGAGGATCTGCGCGGTGGAGGCTTGGCGGGGCCGGCTCGCGTGCTTCCGAGCAGCGGAGAGATCACGACCGGTCACGAGTTTCGGATGCCGGGCACCTATACCGTAAAGGTCAGTGCCGCGGCCTCTCAGGCGGGTGACGAGGCGGCGAAGATGGCGCTGCGTCTGGATGGGACGGAGCTCCGCCAGTTCGAAGTGCCGAATCTCCCGGATGCCTACAGGGAGTACAGCGCCGACATCAAGGTGGAGAAGGGAGGGCACCGGATCGACGTCGCGTTTCTCAACGATTTTTACGATCCTGAAGCGGCGGATCAGAACCGGCGCGACCGCAATCTTTTCGTCCGCTCGATTCGGATCGAAGGGCCACTCGGGGTCGTCCTCCCTGTGCCGGAGTTCCAACGTCGCTATCTCGGTGAGAAGGTGAAGGAAGGGGATCGGATGACGGTAGCGCGGAAAGCCCTTGAGGCTTTTGTGTTGCGCGCCTATCGACGGCCTGCAGAGGAGGAAGAGATCGAGCGTCTTCTGGGATTTCTTGCGATGCCCGAGAAAGATGATCCCTATGCCTTCGAGCAGGGACTGAAACTGGCATTCTCCGCGGTCCTCGCGTCGCCGCACTTCCTCTTCCGAGGGGAGATGCAGGTGGATCCAGACAATCCGGCGGGTAATTACCTGATTGACGAGTTCGCGCTCGCCACCCGACTCTCGTTCTTCCTTTGGAGCAGCACACCGGACGACCGACTTCTTGAGTTGGCGGGGAAAGGCGAACTCCGCGCGAACCTCGATGCCGAGATCGGGCGCATGATGGCGGACGGAAAAACCCGCGCACTCACCGAGAATTTCGCCGGGCAGTGGCTGCAACTGCGGAATGTCGAGCTGGTTTCCCCGGATCGGAAGCGATTCCGTGATTTTGACAGCGCGCTCGCGAGGGACATGCGCCGGGAGACGGAGTTGGTTTTCGAGCGCATTGTGAGAGAGGACCGAAGCGTGATGGAGTTTCTCACGGCGGATTATTCCTATGTGAACGAACGTCTCGCCGGCTACTATGGGATTCCCGAGGTGAAGGGAGGCGATTTCAAGTTGGTTTCCCTCCGTGGAACGCCACGAGGGGGGATTCTCACCCATGCCAGCATCCTCACCCTGACCTCGAACCCCACCCGGACCTCGCCGGTCAAGCGGGGGAAATGGGTGCTGGAGAACATTCTAGGCACTCCGCCCCCGGAGCCGCCGCCGAACGTGCCGGCGCTGGAGGAACGCCGCCGCGGAGACGGCGGAGGCGATACCCTGCGCCAGCGATTGGAGAAGCATCGCGAGGATCCGAACTGCGCCGCGTGCCATGCCCTCATGGATCCGATCGGTTTCGCGTTCGAGAACTTCGATGCCACCGGGCGATGGAGGGACAAGGACGGGGATGCCGGAATCGATTCCGCCGGAGAACTGGTCAGCGGAGAGAAGTTCAAGGATTCCGCTGAATTGCGGACTATCCTTGCTTCCGAGAAAAAGGGCGATTTCGTCCGCTGCCTGTCGGAGCGCATGCTCACCTATGCCCTCGGACGCGGATTGGAATTCTATGACAAGTGCGCGACGAAGGAGATCGTCCGTCGTGTGGAGGAGAACGATTACCGGTTTTCGGCGCTGGTGCGAGCGGTGGTCGATTCCGTGCCTTTCCAGTACCGTCGCGGAGACGGAGAGCGTCTTTACAACTAGGCAGAGGGAAGCGAGAAATGTGGTGAGATTTTCTCTTCCACGAACGTATTGTCAATGGGGCGAAAGGTTTTTTCCCAAGGCTCCGCAAACCATCGCGCACATGAACAACAAAGGATATCTCAGCCGCCGCACGTTTCTCCGTGGAATCGGGAGCGCCATCGCGCTCCCGGCACTGGAGTGCATGACGCCGATCTATGGGGCCTCTGCGAAAGAGGCGGCGGCTCCTCTCCGTATGGCGTTTGTCTACTCGCCGAATGGGAAGAACATGGAGCGGTGGTTGCCGAAGGGAGTCGGACGGGATTACGAGCTTTCGCCGACCCTCCTGCCAATGAAGGACTTGAAGCCGCATTTTCAGGTGCTTAGTGGTCTCGATCATGACAAGGCCGCTGCGAACGGTGACGGGGGAGGCGATCACGCGCGGGCGAATTCGACGTTCCTCACCGGCGTCCAGATCAAGAAGACTGCGGGTGCCGATATCCGGGTTGGCGTTTCCGTTGACCAATTGGCCGCCGCAAAGGTCGGCCTTGAGACCTACCTGCCCTCGTTGGAACTGAGCTGCGACCAACCCCGCCAGAGCGGGGGGTGCGACTCCGGTTACGCCTGCGCCTACCAGTACAATCTCTCGTGGAAGACGGAGAATCTCCCGATGGCACCGGAGACCGATCCCCGGCTCGTCTTCGAACGTCTTTTCGGAGCCCGCCATTTCGGAGGTTCGGAGGAAAGCCGCGAGCAGCGCGCGGCGATGAAGAAAAGCGTCCTCGACTTCGTGCTCGATGATGCGAAACGACTCCAGAATCGGCTAGGCGCAACGGACCGGCGCAAACTCGACGAATACCTCACCGCCGTGCGTGAGACGGAGATCCGCATCCAGCGCTCCGAGGAGCAGGCGGCGCGGATGGCCGGACAGACGGCTCCGAGTGGCATCCCGGCCGATTACAAGTCGCACATCCGGGTGCTCTATGACCTTATGGCTCTTGCGTTTGAGACCGATTCGACGCGTATCTCGACCTTCATGATGGCCCATGACGGTAGCAACCGCAGTTTCAGTGACATTGGCGTCCCGAACGGACATCATGAGCTTTCGCACCACCAGGGCAAGCCCGATGTCCTCGACAAGATCGGAAAAATCGATCATTTCTACATCGAGCAGTTCGCGTATTTCATCGACAAGCTGCGGAATACGAAAGACATCGATGGCAAGAGCGTGCTCGACAATTCGATGATTGTCTACGGTTGTGGGATCGGTGATGGAAACCGCCACAACCACACCGACCTCCCCGTCATTCTCGCCGGTCATGGCGGCGGCACGCTCCAGCCCGGGCGGCACGTGCGCTATGAAGGCGCGATTCCGCTTACCAACCTTTATCTTTCCATGCTCGACCGCATGGGAGTGAAGGCAGAGCGTCTGGGAGACAGTGACGGGCGGGTGGCTGACATCTAACGGGAGACCGTCGTCTCGACCGCGGGCTGCGCAGCCGATGGCAGGGTGGGTTCGGGATACTCGAAGATCTTGCCCTCGTAATTCCGGATGATGACCCGTGTGGCATCCCGGTGAACGACGTAATCCGGATTCACCGGAACCTTCCCGCCGCCACCCGGGGCATCGATGACAAATTGTGGAATGGCGTAGCCAGTGGTGTGGCCGCGGAGGCCCTCGATGATTTCGATACCTTTCGAAATCGACGTGCGCAGGTGGGCCGAGCCTTCGATGAGGTCGCACTGGTAAAGATAATAGGGGCGGACGCGGCAGCGGAGAAGCTTGTGAACGAGCGCTTTCATGGTTTCGACGTCGTCGTTCACGCCCCGGAGGAGCACGCTTTGGTTTCCGATCGGCACTCCGTGGTTGGCGAGCCGTTCCAGCGCCTCCTTGACCTCGAGGGTGAGCTCCCGCGGGTGATTGGTGTGGATGCTCATCCAGAGGGGATGGTATTTCTGGAGCATCCGGCACAATTCGGGTGTGATCCGCTGCGGGAGGAAAATGGGGACGCGGGTTCCGATGCGGAGGAACTCGATGTGGGGGATCGCGCTCAGGCGCTTGAGGATGCGTTCGAGCTTGGCATCGGAGAAAAGCAGCGCGTCCCCGCCTGAAAGCAGAACGTCCCGGACTTCGGTGTGTTCCTCAAGATAGCGGAAAGCGGCCTCGAAATTCGTTTCCAGTTCCTGTTCGCCCGCTCCGCTCACGACCCGGCTCCGGGTGCAGTAGCGACAGTAGGCGGCGCAGCGATCGGTGACGAGGAAAAGCACGCGGTCCGGGTAGCGGTGAACGAGTCCGGGCACCGGCATGTGGGAATCCTCGCCGCAGGGATCCGCCATTTCGTCGGGATTGTCCCAGGTCTCCTCAATGCGTGGGATGACCTGTCGGCGGATCGGGCAATCGGGATCGTTCCTGTCAATGAGATTGAAGTAATGGGGCGTGATCGCCATGGCCAGTTTATTGCCCGAAAGCAGCACGCCGGAGCGCTCTTCCGGGGCGAGAACCAAATGTTCCTCAAGCTGACGGAGGCTCGTGATCCGGTTCTTGAGCTGCCAGGCACTTGTTTCCCAGCCTGAAAAATCCTGGCCGGCCCAGAATCCGGGCGCGTAGGTGCGGAATTCGTGATCGGAGTCGGCCGTGTGTTTGCGCATTTCTTGTCGTGGTAGGGATTGCCTTGCGGCATTTTTGGATTTACAATAATGAGGGATCGCTGCGGTGCTGTCAACGGAACCCCCGGTCGACCGTCATCTTGGGGAATACGAGCGGCGGTGAGAAAAAGTATTCCCGTTTTCCCTTGGAGGTTGACACCGAACGGTCCATGCGGTCAGATTAGTAACGGTCATAGTCGAAACGATTTTAATCCGGAAAAATATGTTCTCGAAAGTCCTGCGAGATATCGCCAAACCCCAGTGGATCGCCATTATTTCGATCCTGAAACGCTCGACGGGCATGTCGGTCGCCGAGCTCGCTGAACGCCTGAAAATGAGCTACATGGGCGTGAAGCAGCATTGTGTTGAGCTTCAGAAACGGGGCTATCTTGATACCTGGCGGCGACCAAAGGATATTGGACGGCCCGAGAAAGCGTATCGGTTGACGACGAAAATAAATGCCTTATTTCCTCAGGTGGGAAACGCGCTCACGATCGAAATCCTCGAGGCGGTCGAGCAAACGTATGGTGCGAACGCATCGGAAAAGCTCCTTTACAATTACTTCCAGAAGCTGGGTGAGCGGTACCTCGCCAAGGTGAAAGGCGCGAGTGCCTCGGAACGGGCTGCCTCGTTGGCGAAGATCCGTGACGTGGAGGGTTATCTTTCGAGTGCGGATTACGGTCGCGAGAAAGGCCTACAAATCGTGGAATACCACAGCCCGCTCACCGAAATCGCGGAAAAGTACCCCAGCGCCTGTCGAATGGAGGAGCAGATGTTCGAGAAAGTTCTGAAGGCACCCGTGAGTCGGGAGGAAACCCGTGCTTCAGGGCTCGTTCGCTACACCTTCCGCATCGCTACCCTTTAATTGGGGACGGGCGGTAGGAGCTGTTTTGGTTTCTCGGCGTGCCGAGGCGGGCGGCAGCGAAACCCGCAAGTTAGCGGTGGCGGTGGGCCGGGTTATTGCTAGGATGCTGGCGTAATGGCCTACCGTGCAGGAGTATCAGGAATTGCGGAGCCCCGGCGAGTCGTGATTACCGGGGCAGGGATACTCACATCCATGGGAAACGGCTGGCAGGCGAACGCGGCGGGATTCCGGCAGGGGCGAATCGCCCTGCGTGAGATTACGCTTTTTGATACAAGGAAGCACCGGGTGCGGTCGGGTGGCGAAGTGAAAATGCCCGCAGACCTGCCTCCCGACATTGCTCTTGGCCCCCGGCATCGGGCCCGGCTTGATCGGGCCGCGATGATGCTCGTCCATGCTGGGGCCGAGGCCACAGGACAGGCTGGGTGGAAGAAGGGTGAGGCGGAGCGGACGCCCATCAGTCTTGGGACCTCGGCCGGAGCGATGGCGCTGGGCCAAGACTATTTTCGTCAGGCGGTGACGCGACCGGGGGTTTTGCAGGGACAAACCCAACGGATTGTGCGCTATCTCACGGAATCCCAGGGTTTAAGTCTGGCGGAAGCGCTCTCGCTCCGAGGGCCGGTGACCATCGTATCCAATGCCTGCGCTTCCGGGGCGAACGCGATCGGGCAGGCCTTCCGACTGGTCAAGGCAGGTCGGGCGGAACGGGTTCTGGCCGGGGGATACGACGCGCTCTGTCAGCTCGTGTTCTCGGGATTTGATTCCCTCCAGGCGCTCACCCCTTCGGGCCTTCCCCGTCCATTCGATGTCCATCGTGACGGACTTGCCTTGGGCGAGGGTGCGGCCGTGGTTGCGGTCGAGGCTCTGGAGGCGGCGAGGGCGCGGGGTGCGGACATCCTGGGGGAAATCGTCGGATATGGCGCGACAACGGATTTGCACCATCTGACCCAACCGCATCCCGATGGCGATGCGGCATTTGCCAGCATGTCGGCGGCCTGCGCGGAAGCGGGATTAGGCCCTCCGGACATTGATTACATCAACTCGCATGGTACGGGCACGCCTTTGAATGACATTGCGGAGGGACGGGCGATCCAGCGCTGGGCGGGGGATCAGGTCGGTCGGATGGCGGTCAGTTCTACGAAGGCTTCGATCGGGCACTTGCTTGGGGGCGCCGGGGCGGTGGAGGCGGTCATTTCCCTGATGGCGTTGAGGGGAAACTGGTTGCCGCCGACGACAACCGTCGAGAATCCCGATTCGGTGTGTACTTTCGATCTCGTCCGGGTGCCCCGGGATGCCGATGTGCGGGCCGTCCTCACGAACTCCTTCGGATTCGGAGGAGCAAACGCAACCCTTGTCATGCGGAAGATCGCATGAGTGGCAAAACGACCCGCATCGCCGTAACGGGACTTGGCGCGGTAACGCCCGCCGGGTGGACGGTGGACACGCTGATGGGGGCGCTCCATGGCGATGCCCTCCCGGTTCTCACGGAAAGTCGCATGGGCAGCGAAAGAACGGAGATCAAGATTCGGCGTGTGCCGACGGCGGATCCTCTCCCCGCCTGGTTTTTCCATCCCCGCCTGCGTCGAAGTAGTCCGGTGGCGAGATTCATGACCGGCGCGGCGCTGGAGGCGCTCGGGGAACCGCGCGCGGAAGCCGTGCGCTCAGGGCGACTGCGTCTGGGCATCGTGGCGACCATGCTCGGAGCCTGCGTCCAGTACAGCCGTCGGTTCTACTCGGAAGTCCTGGCCGATCCCGCGACCGCCAGTCCCATCGTTTTCCCTGAAACCGTTTACAACGCGCCTGCGAGCCATCTGGGCGCGTTGCTCGGCAGTCAGGGAATCAATTACACGCTCGTTGGGGACGGCGCGGAGTTCCTTGCTGGACTCGAACTCGCAACGGAATGGCTGCTCGATGGGGAGGTTGATGGTGTGCTCGTGGTCGCGAGCGAGGAATCCGACTGGCTGAGCGCGGAGGCCCTGGGCCTGTTCGTGCCGAGTGTCGTCGTCGCCGAGGGGAGCGGGGCCCTTTATCTGGAACGGGCCGAATCGGGCGTCGGGCTCACTCTCGTCAGCGATGCGTTCGAAAACAAGGCACCAGGCGGTCGGACGGAAGTGTTGCGGCGCGTCCTCGCCGAAGTGCCGCCCGACGGTATTCGGCATCTCCTCGTCGAGGGTGGGGGATTCTCGGCTGTCTGGAACGGGCCGAGCCTTTCCCCCTTGGTGCAATTGGGTGACGCCCTCGCGGCGAGCCCGGCCTGGCAATGTGTTGCCGCGTGCGCTTCCTTGAGGGGCGATGCGTATGACCACGCATCCGTCGTTGCGGCGGGACGGAACCAAGGTTTCCGCGCGGCGACGTTCGTGAATCACCGACAATCCCCATGAGCAATATCCTTATCACCGGAGGCAACGGAGGCCTCGGGCTCGCGATCGCCCGCGCGTTCCTAGAGGCGTCGCCCGAACATACGGTCTGGCTCGGAGTCCGCTCGCGGCGGGAAGCCGCGGAGGCCTTGTGCGCGGTGTTTCCCCGTTGCCGCACGGTGGAACTCGAGGTCACGGATCCCGAGGCGTGGACGCGATCCCTTGGCGAGACCGGCGACATCGATGTGCTCGTGAACAACGCGGGTCACCATGACGATGCGTTGCTCGCGACCATGACTGACGCTGCGTGGAGTCAGGTCATCGATTCCAATCTCAATGGAACGTTTCTCGGCTGTCGAGCCGTCGTGCGCGGGATGATGGCGAGGCGTTTCGGACGTATCATCAATGTGGCCTCGATCAGTGCGCTGCTCGCCCCTCTGGGGCAGACGAATTACGCGGCAGCAAAGGCGGGGGTTGTCGCCCTCACCCGGTCGTTTGCGAAGGAGGTCGCCCGTGCCGGAATCACGGTGAACGCGGTCTGTCCAGGCTATGTCGAAACTGAAGCCCTCGCCGACATTCCTGACGAGCGCCGGAAGGAACTCGCGCGCGGCATCCCGATGCGGCGCTTCGGAAGGCCCGAAGAAGTGGCGGTGGCCGTGTGTTTTCTCGCTTGTCGCGAGGCCTCTTATATTACAGGTTCCGTGCTCAAGGTCGACGGAGGCATTCTTTAGCGCCGTCCGCGTTTTCCCTCCCTCCCTCCCATGTCTGATTCCACCGCACTCGGCGCCCAGTTAAAGGAGATCCTCGTTGAGGAACTCATGCTTCAGCAGGCCCCGGGCGAGATCGGGGATGAAATCCCGCTCTTTGGCGCGGAGGGCCTCGGGTTGGATTCCGTGGATGCACTCCAGCTCGTTGTCGCGCTCGAGAAACACTTCGGCCTCAAGGTCACCGATGCCGAAGCCGCGAAATCGACCCTCCGCAGTGTGGCCACGATCCGCGATGCCATTCTTGCGATCGCACCCGAATAGGTGGGTCTTTTCCGCCTTGTGGCACGTTAAGGTTCCTCAATGAGCCCGCGCGACGTCATCGTCATCGGAGGTGGCCCTGCCGGAAGCACGGTGGCGACCTTTCTCCGCGAAGCCGGGAAATCCGTGCTTGTGCTCGAGCGCGAGCATTTCCCTCGTTTTCACATTGGCGAGTCGCTCCTGCCCTATAATACGCGCCTTTTCCGCGAGATGGGAATTCTGGACGGCGTCCGGGCGCTGGGAAGCGTGCGAAAGCTCGGGGCCCGATTCACAACCTCGAACGGTGAGCGCTCGACTCGGGTGCGCTTCTCCGACGGCCATTTCAACGAGGAGGGCGAGTCTTTCCAAGTCGAGCGTGCTCCCTTCGATGCCATGCTCCTCCGTCACGCCGAAGCGAAGGGCGCCGAGATTCTCGAGGGCGTGCGCGTCAGCGATTACGCCATCGAGCGCGATCACGTGCGCGTGATTACCGACAAGGGCACCCACGAGGCGCGTTTTCTGATCGATGCCACGGGCGTGGCGAATTTCACGGGGCGCCGCGAGGGGCTTTCCAAAATCCATCCGACCCTCCGGAAAGTCGCGATTTTCGGCCATTTTCAGGATGTGCCGCTTCCGGAAGGCGAAGAAGCGGGTGATATCGTTATCGTTCGGCTCCAGCGCGAATGGGCCTGGCTCATTCCGCTCCCGGAAGGTCGGGTGAGTGTCGGGATCGTTTCCGACCGCTCGGCGGTGAGTGGTGCCGACCCTTCCGCTCATTTCGAGGGTGTTGTCGCCTCCAGCACTTACCTGCGGGGGATTCTGGGGAGATCACGGCGGATGGGGGAATTGCGCGTTCTCACCGACTATTCCTACCGCAATCGAACCTTTGCCAGCGAGCGTCTCCTTCGCGTTGGCGACGCCGCGGGTTTTATCGATCCCATCTTTTCCTCCGGCGTTTATCTCGCCATGCTCTCTGGCCGCGATGGCGCGCGGGCCGTGATTTCCGCGCTGGAGAGGAATCGCCCGATGGTTCCCGCCATGCGACGCTACGGGAAGCGTCTGGGCGCGCAAATGAACCGCTACCAGAAGCTGATCGAGCTTTTCCATACCCGTCCCTTCATCGAGTTGCTCTTCGAGGAAGAAAGTCCCTTTCGCCTCCGCTGCGCCGTGAATTCCCTTTTGGCGGGCCGTCTGGATGTGCCCTGGGCGGTGCGCTGGCGGCTTCGCCTCTTCTACTTCCTCGTTCGTGTCCAGGCTCGTTTCGGTCTTGTTCCGCCTTTGCCCCTTTCCGGTTGAAGGGAGATTTGAACGCTTTTGGTGTCATTTGTCTCGCCTTTGCTTCGCCGAGGGGATATCTCATTTCATATATGTTCCAATTGACCTTTCGACAGTCGGAAGGGCCTACCCCAAACAACCGCTAATTCAAACCATGAAACGAAGATATCCCGTTCCCGTAATCACGGTCGCCTTGACCACGCTTGGCCTTTTGCTCGGAGTCGCTGGCGCCCAGGACTTCACCCATGTCGCAGGGGAGGGGGTCATCGGCGATGAAACGTTGTCGACCGCTGCCGTGGGTGGTGATCGGGTCGCGAAGGTGCCGAA
>JAHEDC010000583.1 GCA_024641425.1 Verrucomicrobiales bacterium
AAAGCCCCAGCATCGTGCACACGAATCGGCTCCGGTTCCATCCTTTCCGGCAGGCCCTCATCCCGAGCATCGACCCGCCCGCGATCCCAAGAAGGAAACACCCGAGCATGAAAGCAAACGCTTCGGGGCGACCGGCCGTCATGAAACCGAGCAAATGCACCCAGACGATTTCCTGGCTCAGGGAAAGCGCGCCCGTAAGGGTGGAAACGGCGAGTATGGCGGGAAAACGCTTCATGCGGGGGAGACAAAACCAAGCGTCGCTCGCGTCCGGCAGTAGCGGTAGACGAGGAGACCGGTGATGAAATTGCAGAAGGCGGCGATGTAGACCGCCCCCTGGAGACCGAGAAACACGAAGAGCACGCCGGCAGTGAGGAAACACGCCAGCGCCGAACCCGCCGTGTTCACGCAATAAAGGAGGCCCACCGAGCGTCCGATACCCGCATTTCGTCTCGCGAGATACTCGACCAGGATCGGCAACGTCGCCCCCATGCACATCGTGGGAACGGCGAGGAGCAGATACACGACGAGCGACACCCCGACGAGTGGCAGGTGGAGCGTCGCCGCACCCACCCATTTGATGAGCGGGACGCTGGCGACCCCAAAGGCGGCGATGCAGATCTCGAGGATGAAAAAGAGCTGGGGCAAACGGTCAGGAATCCGCTTCGAGACAAAACCTCCCGCCAGCGATCCCACTCCCAGTCCGAACATGAAGATCGACACGATGATTGTCACCGACTCGATGTTGACTCCGAAGATCGAAAACAGCAACCGCTGCCAGGAGATCTGGTAGATGAGCGCCGCGAAGCCCGAGATCAGGAACAGGAAGGCCAACCACCCGTTCGAAACAAAAAGGGCTCTCCTCCGTTCGCGCGGAAACCCTGAAAACACAAGCGCGCCCTGCCCGAGCAGGAAAACCAGCCACATCGCCGCCGTCGGGATCAGGTTGAATTTCACTCCCACCGCCCCCAGCAGCGAGGCGAGGAAGACCGCGTAAGTCGCCGTATCCAAGCGCCAATACCGCGTCCGGCCCTCGCCCTCCGGCAACCACCGGCTTGCAAGCCGCCGCAGACCGCTCCGCAGAAGGCAAAGGAAAACCACTCCGGCGAACGCCCCCAATGCACACCGTGTGATCACGCCCACCGGGGTTGGTACCTCGGGCGAGTCCACCATCGCCAGGTAGTTCAATTGCGAGGCCGCTCCCACCACCGCTCCGATCCCCCCCAACACCAGCGTCGAAACGAGGGAGGATTCAGGCGCTTTCGTCAGTCTGGAAGTGGAATCAGCGGGCATGGATTGGGTCGGAGCCCGTTCCCATACCACTTCCCTCCCCCGGCGGCAACCGCCAAGCGCCTCAACCCTTTCCCGGGCAGAAACCCGCCGCCCGTCGCGACGGCATCCTGCCGCCGTTCTCCGCCGCCTCTTGCCCAAACTCCAGCTTAGGCACGCGCCTTGCGAAGCGTAAAAGACCAGGGCGTCTATTTTCGATTAGAAAATTCTTGCCCGCCTTTCGACCCGCCAGGGGAACGGACCGATCCCACGGGGCCGAACCCTCATCCGGCTTGTTTTGTGCATTCGCGCCCGCGGTGTTACGTTCCCGGCATGAAGCACCTGCCCGTCGTCGTCGCCTTCTTATTCCTCCCCGGCTCCGCCGCCCCGGCCGGCGAGCATCTTCCGCAGTCCACGACCTTCAAGGGCGAGCGCAAGTACCAGACAGTCCTCGCGAAAGCCAAGTCGGGGAACTGGCACACCCTCCCCATGGGCGAGCGGATCATGCGCTTCGCCGCCGAACTCCGCGGCACCCCCTACGTCGGCTTCACCCTGGAAATCGACGACCACGTCGAGTCCGCCTCGGTCAATTTCGAGGGGCTCGATTGCTGGACTTTCTTCGAAACCGTCCTCGGCCTCGCCCGCACGATCGAAGGAGGGCACTACGGGGCTTCGAAGTCCGATCTGCTCCGCGAGATCGAGTTCACCCGCTACCGGGGAGGCGTCTGCGGCGGGAACTACCTGGACCGCATCCACTACCTCGCCGAGTGGTTCTTCGAGAACGAGGCGCGTGGCGTCGCCGAGGACATCACCCGCGAACTTGGCGAGGCCCAGAAGGTCGTCGGGCGGAAATGCACGGAGATGACGACGCTCTGGAAAAGCTACCGCTACCTCCGCCACAACCCCGCACTCCGCCCCGCGATGGCCGCCTCCGAGGCACAGATTTCCCGATTGCCTGTTTACTTCATCCCGAAGGAAAAGGTGGCCCGGATCGAGGACAGGATCCAGAACGGCGACATCATCGGCATCGTCACGAATCATCAGGGCGGCTTCTGCTCCCACGTCGGGCTCGCCTACCGGGGCTCCGACGGCAAGACCCGCCTCATGCATGCCTCGACCACCTACAAGAAGGTTGTCATCGACTCCAGCATCTCCCAATACCTCAATTCCTTTAGCAAACACGCCGGCATCATGGTCGCCCGCCCCCTTGAAACCTCGGATACAGTCCACGACGCGACCGTTTACCGGAAGAATCTCGCCCGTCTCACTCGCTAAAGAAACGTGCAGCCTTGCCCGGGTTCCTCAGGGGCGCTCCACGTCCTCGATATCGCGGAAAACCAGAAGGCCGCCCTCCATCCGAAGAAATTCCACCACATCCTCGATTTCGCTCTCGGAGAGGCTTCTTGTCTGGAAGTGCATTCCCTCGATGCCTTCCGTGATCGTCACACCGACTATGAGAAGCCGCACCGCGGCTTCGGCATCGGCGGCTTCGGGAATCGTGGAATCCCCCGCCGCCACCGCCGATGCGGCCATGGACGCGATTTCACAGGCAATTCGGCGATTCTTGCTGATGCTCGAGTCCGCCGCCAACTGGGTGACGATAGGAACCGCGAGGGCCGTCATGACGCCCGCAATGGCGACAACGATGGTGGTTTCGGCGAGACTGAATCCGCGGTGTTGAAGCGCCGCATTGGAACCTTGGAGCTTCATGGCAGAGGAACTATCGAGGGGCGGCGGACTACGGGGGGAGGAGCCTACTTTCCGGAAAGGGCGTTGGCCCAAGCGATCGCCCCATTCGCGGACGCCTGCACCGCGACGATCGGCTCGCTGCCGCTTTGTTCATCCGCTTCCAGGTCGATCCTCAGAAGCGTGCCATAGAGACGGCCCGTCGCCATCCGGTCCTCATGGACGAAAAACTGATCGATGGTCGAGAAGCCGTTGGCGGTCGTCTCGCCGAACTCAAGGACGAGGGTGTAATCCAAACCGCCCAGCGTCAGCGGAGTCTCGGAACGGATATTGCCGAAGCGCACGTAGTCCGCGTTCTGGTCGAGCGTGTTTTCAGCAAGGTTCTGGGTATTGATCAGATCCAGCGAGTATTTGAAATCGCGCCCCTGGTTCGTGCCGCCGAATGCGAGCGAGAGATCGAGGCCGACCGAGTTGGCACCCGTTCCTGACCAGATGGTTCCATTGTAATAGCTGACTTCGCCCAGCAGGAATCGCTCGTCGGGATTCACATCGAGAAAGGACGCCCCATGGAACAGCAGCCAGGAGGGATCGGGAGTGCCAGCCGCGCTTCCCCAGGTAAAAAGCGAACCGTGACCACCCGTCACCATGTTCGGTCCCCCTACCGCATCGTGGAACGTCCCACCCGCCTCGCCACGGATCTGGAACGTGG
>JAHEDC010000584.1:0-1382 GCA_024641425.1 Verrucomicrobiales bacterium
CGACCTCTGGTCGCTCGGCCCGGACGGGATCGAGAGCGACGACGACATCGGGAACTGGGACTGATCGCTCCCCCGGCGCGAGGCGTGAGACTCCGCCGGAGAGCGGAAGGGCCGCCGCCTTCCAGGGGGCGAGCGAGGCCACGCGCTTCGATCCGCTCAAGGCCTGGCGGCAGCTTTTGGACGGCGCCCGTCCCTGGTCATTCCCACTTGCGCTTTCCCCTCGCTCCCGATCGAGTGCGGCGCCGCCGGCTTTTTTTCCGATTTTGCTTCCGAACCGTCTCTCCCGGCGTTCGGCGGGCGCACCTGCACCACCGCCGGGCACCCGAAACGCATCCGCACCGGCGGGCCGGGCAAACTAGCGGTGGGCATCTTCCCGATGTTCGCCGTCGACCCCGGGGAATCTCATGACCTCTGGCTCTTCGCGAGGAACAACAAGGGCGCCAGCCCCCGTGGGTAGGTCATCATATACAACGTGCCCTGGTGGAGCACGCGGGGCGGAGCGCAAAACGCGGCGTTCCCGGAGGCGCGGAAAATCCCGCCAAAAATGTCCCTTTCCCAAATTGCAATGCTTCGTGGGAGCCCCTTCATGCCGGGGGGAATACCACCGCGGCGGCATTTTCTTCCAAGGTACCTCCTTCCGGAGATCTCAGCCCTCCGAGGACGAATGATGGGGTTCGCCATATGAATTGCTTGAACCCCGCTTTGTTTCAAAGTATCTACTCTGCCACATTCCGGAAGTTCCTATCGAACCGCAAATGAAACCAATGAATCGACTGCTCCTTCTTTTTCCCGTTACGCATCTGTGCTTGAACGCGTGCGTCGTCACCGATCCCGACGGCAGCGCCACCCAGCTACCGGCATCCGTCCCGAGTTACGGGCAGCCGCTGACCGCCGAGACCGGCGCGGGCAGCGTGATCATCCGCGAGGGCGAACACACGCTCTGCTCGTTCCGCACCGCGGCCTCCAATATCGAGGAGACCCGGTGGTATCGGGAGCAGGAACAAATCGTGGTGAAGTCCCGCGGTAGCCATGGCCCCGCCACCGTCGAACTCTTCGAGAGCCGCACCGGCCGGAAGCTCGGCTCCGTCATGGCCTACGAACTTGCCGACGGCGGCCCTGACTGGGCTTCGGGCATGGCGGAATAGTCCGCACCTCACCACTCGAATCCAATCCCCCGCACGATAACACCATGAAATCGATCGCACTTCTCACTTCCGTCTTCCTCGTCGCCGCGGCCTTGCCCGCGTTGGCCGACAAGACCCACACCGAGCACATCAAATTCCCCGACGGCAAGTCCTCGGTAACCCTCTTGGGGAAGGTGACCGGGAGCGATACCGCCCTTTACAAGCTAAAGGCCAGGGACGGCCAGTTCCTCAAGGTGA
>JAHEDC010000584.1:1392-3656 GCA_024641425.1 Verrucomicrobiales bacterium
TGCTTCCCGACAATGAGGCCGCCGATTACAACATCTACATC
The DNA here is from genome assembly GCA_024641425.1 of Verrucomicrobiales bacterium. Taxonomy (GTDB): domain Bacteria; phylum Verrucomicrobiota; class Verrucomicrobiia; order Verrucomicrobiales; family DEV007; genus JAHEDC01. The sequence continues at coordinate 1,434 of JAHEDC010000584.1, forward strand.
CCCGGCCGCGGTCCGGGCGACGAGGCCTTGTTCACCTCCGCCGCCGGCGGACGCTCCTACCTTGGCCAACTCTACAAGACGGGCGAGCACTCGATCACCATCTTCCTCAACCGTAACGCCGCGCGCGACGGGGAAACCGCGAAGTTCAAGTTGCACGTCAGCGTCACGGACAAGCAGCCGGGCGAAGGCTCGGAGGAAAAGCCCGCCACCGGAGCCATTCCCCGGAAAGTGGTGGACGACTGCTTGGCCGCCCTGCGCAAGCAGGTCGGGGACAAGCCGATGAAGGTCCTGCGCGAGAAGCGCGATGAAACGGCGTTTGTCATCGACGTGAGGGTCGAAGGGGCGGAGAAGCCCTGGCGTTGTTTCCACGACGGCACCAAATGCACAGGCACGGAGTATCAGGGAGAGGGTTGAACGTCTTCCCAACCAAAAACTACCATGCTCCACTACGCCATTGTCTTCATCGTCATCGCGCTCATCGCAGGCTTTCTCGGCTTCAGCTCGCTCTCCGGAACGGCGGCCCTGATCGCCAAGATCTGCTTCTTCGTGTTCCTGGTCTTCGCCGTGCTTTCCTTCCTGAAGAAGAAAGTTTGAGGTGGAAGCCTCGGATGGATCGAAAACGGCACCGCGAGAAAGGCGCCGCTACCGACGCCCGCGCCACCGCGATTCTTAATCGCAAAGACCGGCGTGCCTTTTGATCGCCGTCGAAGTCGCTGTTGGGGAATTCCGGAAATTTTGGGGGATTGTCCCTGGCCAAGGTCACGGCGATCTTCAGACTTGAGCCCGCGCCGCTGTCGGGCGAAGATGGAGGCATGCGGGGCGGAACCCGTGCGTTTTTTTCCAAGACCATGACCCCACTGACCCGAAGACTGATGGACCGTCGCGCCGCCCTGCGGGGGCTGGGCGCGTGTGTTTCGTTGCCGTTGCTGGAGGCGATGCTGCCGTCGGCGTTGCGGGCGGCGCCGTCGCAGTTCAAGCCGTTGGCGAAGTCGCCGAAGGCGCAGCCGCGGGCGATCTTCTGCTATGTGCCGAACGGCGTGAACATCCTGGAGTGGATGCCGAAGGAGGCGGGGAAGGGCTACGCGCTGTCGCCGACGCTGGACGTGCTCGCGGAGCACCGGGCGGAGTTCAGCGTGCTGACGGGCCTGGGGCATCCGGCCTCGGAGGGGGGGCATTCGGGGGCTGACACGTGGCTGACGGGGGCGAAACTGAACGGGACGCCGGGGAAGGATTACGCGAACTCGATCTCGGCGGACCAGATCATGGCGGAGAAGCACGGGGCGGAGACGCGGCTGCCGTCGCTGGAGCTGGCGGATGGCTCGGGAACGGGATCGGCCGGGCATTCGCACACACTGGCCTTTAACCGAAACGGGATTCCTCTGCCGGCGGAGAATAGTCCGCAGCGGGTCTTCGAGAGGCTGTTCGTCCCGCAGGACGCGGGCTCGCGGGCGGCGACGCTGAAGCGTTACGCGGAGAAGAAGTCGATCCTGGACAGCATCCGCGAGGACGCGAAGCGGCTGAACGGCCAGCTGGGCCAGCGCGACCAGCAGAAGATGGACGAGTATTTCACCTCGGTGCGTGAGACCGAGCGGCGGGTGGAGCGGATGGAGGATTGGGTGGATGTGCCGAAGCCGGAGGTGGATCAAACGGGCTTGCAGCTCGGGTCGCAGCCGGGCAACGGGCACGACCGGCCGATGTGGGTCGATGTGATGCTGGAGCTTTCGTACTTGGCGTTCCTGACGGACACGACGCGGGTGATCACCTTCGAGTGGTCGCGCGAGGCGGGCGGCTACGGGGGGGGAGGGGAGAACCACCACGAGCTTTCGCACCACGGCGGGGATGCGGGAATGTTGAAGTCGCTCGCGAAGATCGACCGCTTCCACCTCGAGCGGCTGGGGCGTTTTCTTAGCTTTCTGAAGGCGACGGACGAGGAAGGCCGGCCGATGCTGGACAGCACGATGGTAATGTTCGGCTCCGGGATGAATTCGGGCGAGCGGGGCGAGCATTCGCCGAAGAACCTGCCGCTGATCGTCGCGGGGGGCGCGGGACTTGGCTTACGGCATGGCCAGCATCTCGCGCATGATCCGGAGAAGCATCCGCCTCTGTCGAACGTGCTCCTTACGATGATCCAGAAGATGGGAGTGGAGAACGATGCCTTCCAGGACGCGACCGGGACTTTGACGGGGCTGGCGTGATCGCGCGAGGCGTGCGATTCACTCCGCC
>JAHEDC010000585.1 GCA_024641425.1 Verrucomicrobiales bacterium
TCACGCTGCAGATCCTCTACGGGTTCATCATGGGCTTCGCGCGCATCGGCTACGATGTCCTGCACGACTGGATCCCCTTCAACACGGCCCGCGCCACCCACACGAACCTCCTCGTCGTCTGGCTCCTCACCGGCTTCATGGGCGCGGCCTACTACAACATTCCGGAAGAGGCCGACCGCGAACTGGAATGGCCGAAACTCGCCTACCTCCAGCTCATCTCCCTCCTCGTCGTCGGCGTCATCGCCGTCGTCTGCTTCCACCTGAACATCTGGGAGGGCCGGAAATTCCTCGAGATCCCCCGTCCGCTCGACTACCTCGTCGTCGCGAACGTCCTCCTCTTCCTCGCCAACATCGGGGTCACGCTCTGGAAGGGAAACCAGCACACGACCACAGCCATCGTCCTCTACATGGGACTGCTTTTCGCCGCGTTGCTCTACCTGCCGGGCATGGTCAGTCTCGACAACCAGACGCTCGATTCCTTCTACCGCTGGTGGGTCGTCCACCTCTGGGTCGAAGGCGTGTGGGAACTCATCATGGGCGGCATCCTCTGCTTCCTCCTCATCAAGCTCACCGGCGTCGACCGCGAGGTCGTCGAGAAATGGCTCTACATCATCGTCGGCCTGACCTTCCTCTCCGGCATCCTCGGCACCGGCCACCATTACTACTACATCGGCACCCCGAAATACTGGCTCATCGTCGGCGGCATCTTCTCCGCCCTCGAGCCGCTCGCCTTCCTCGGCATGGCCCTCTACGCTCTGGCGATGGCACGGAAAGGCGGGCGCAAGCATCCGAACAAGATCGCCCTCACCTGGTCGCTCGGCTGCGCCATCATGTCCTTCGTCGGGGCCGGCTTCCTCGGTTTCGCCCATACCCTCCCGCAGATCAACATGTATACCCACGGCACCCTCATTACCGCCATGCACGGCCACCTCGCCTTCTGGGGCGCCTACGCCATGATCGTCCTCGCCATGATCGCCTACGCGCTGCCCCAGATGACCGGACGCAAACTCTGGGACACCCCGATGGCGAACTGGGCCTTCTGGACGAGCAATATCGGAATGGTCGGTATGACCGGCGCGCTCGCCGTGGCGGGCATCACCCAGGTCTCGCTCGAACGCCGCCTCGGCCTCGACTTCCTCGCCGTGCAGAAGGAGATCGAGATGCACTTTGTCGGTATGCTTCTCGGAGCAGCGCTCTTCACCATCGGCATCGGCCTCTTCATCATCACTTTCTTCAAGCACGGTCTCCCCAGCGACGAAGCCGTCGGAGCCGATGTCTCCGGCGACGCGACGCCGATGCCGATCACCTCGAAGTAAAGACGTTCCATGCCCGTCCCCTATTTGGCGCAGGGTCAGGAGATCGAGATCTTCCGGCACGCCTGGAAATCCCGTCTTCCGCTCATGGTGAAAGGCCCGACCGGCTGCGGGAAGACGCGCTTCATCCAGCACATGGCCGAAACGCTCGACCGCCCGATGGTCACCGTCGCCTGCAACGAGGACACCTCGGCCACCGATCTGCTCGGGCGCCACCTCCTCGTCGACGGCGACACCCGCTGGGTCGATGGCCCGGTCACCCGTGCCGTCCGCACCGGGGCCCTGCTCTATCTCGACGAGATCGCCGAGGCCCGCGCCGATGCCATCGTCGTCATCCATTCCCTCTCCGACCACCGCCGCGAGCTTTTCCTCGACCGTACCGGCGAGACGCTGAAGGCCCCCGACGATTTCATGCTCATCGTCAGCTACAATCCCGGCTACCAGCGCTCGATGCGCGAGATGAAACCGAGCACGCGGCAGCGCTTCGTCTCGCTCGCCTTCGATTATCCCTCGGAGGAAAGCGAGGTGAGGATCGTGACCGGGGAAACCGGTGTCGATGCGAAAACCGCGACCCGCCTCGTCCGCGTTGCACGGAAAGTGCGTGCCCTGCACGCGCTTTCCCTCCTCGAATCCGCCTCCACGCGCCTTCTTGTCTCGGCGGGCAAACTCATCGCCGCCGGCGTCCCGCCCCGCCAAGCCTGCCTCGCCGCCATCGCCGAACCGCTCAGCGACGAACCCGAAACCCTCGCCGCCCTCCGGCAGGTCATCGAACTCACGATCTAGCCCGCGCGTCCCGATGCTTGATTGGGAGGAAAACGTCTTCGTCGGTCTCCGGGCCCTCTACAGGCGCGCCTTCGTCCGACCGAAACAACGGCGCGAGGAGGAAGTCCGCGTCGCGCTGAAGGATCGGCGGCAGGAACTCCTTCTCCTCGCGCAGATGCTCGCCGGAAAATCCCTGACCTTGTTCGAAACCGACGAACGCCGCCTCGGAGCCGGCGAACGCGTTTTCCTCCCCGACAGCTTCAGCATCGCCGACGATGCCGCGACCAACGCCGCCCTTTACGAATTGAAAACCATCGCCGCCGCCCTCGCCTTGCGCGAGAACTGGCGGGCCAACGACGGCCTATCCCTCCAACCAAGACTCGCCGCCTGCGCGGAGGAATTCCCCGGCCTTCCGGAAAGAATCGCCGTCCTCGAAAAGGCCCTGGGCGACACCGCGAATCTCTGGGAAATCCTCGGTTCCCTGCCTCTCGGCGATTCCTCCTCCGAAGATCCCACCGCCCTCGCCGCCACGACCCCCGATCCCGGCGAAAGCACGGCCACCACCGAGATCGAAGGCAAGGGGCAGGTCGACGTCACCGTTCTTCCCGACCTTGACGACGACCACGAACACCTCGACCTGCCGATGCACACCTTCGAGAAAATCGAGACCCTCGAGGAATACGACGGCCAGAACCGGAAAAGCGACGCCGACGACGAGATGGACGAGCACGCCGAAGGCCTCCGCGACCTCAGAATGCGACAGGTCATCCGCTCCCCCGGCCGCGCCGGCTCCATCTACCGCGCCGACATCATCCTTGACGGCCTCGTCTTCGAGATCGGCGACGAGACCCCACCCGGCGGCATCCCCTACCCCGAATGGGATTACCGGAAACGCGCCTACCGCGAGGGCTGGTGCCATGTCCAACCCGAACGCGGCGGTGCGTCTGATCCGGCCTGGGTCGGCTCGGTCGCGTCCAAGCGCCGCACCCTCATCGACCGCCTCCGCCGCCAGTTCGCCGCCATCACCGCCGAATGGCTCCGCGTGAAACGCCAGACCGTCGGCAGCGAGTTCGACCTCGACGCCCTGGTCGACGCCGAGGTGCGCCGCCTCACCGGAGCCCCGCCCTCGGAAGCCCTCTACACCGACGTGCGCCGCGATCTCCAGGACGTCGCCGCGCTGCTCCTCGTCGATCTGAGTTACTCCACCGACGCCTGGCTCGACGGCGTCCGCGTCCTTGACACCATCCGCGAGACCCTCTTCTGCGTCGGCGAAGTCCTCGACGACTTCATCGAGAAATTCGCCGTGGCCGGCTTCAGCTCGAACACCCGCCGCTCGTGCCATTTCAATCTCCTCAAGGATTTCCACGAACCCTGGCACCCGGCCCGCGGTCGGCTCGGAGCCCTCCAGCCCTCCGGCTACACACGCATTGGCGCCGCCCTCCGTCACGGCCAGGAACTCCTCCACCGCGAGCACGCCCGGCGAAAAATCGTTATCCTCGTCACCGACGGCCGCCCCTGCGACTACGACCGCTATGAGGGAAACTACGGCATCCACGATGTCCGGAAAGCCCTCGAATC
>JAHEDC010000586.1 GCA_024641425.1 Verrucomicrobiales bacterium
CTTCTACCTCTGTGCCACGATGATGAGCATCACCGTTGGCTACCATCGGCTTTTCTCCCACCTCGCCTTCAAGGCCAAGACACCGGTAAAGTTCTTCACCCTCGTTTTCGGGGCCTGTGCATTCGAAAACTCCTGCCTCAACTGGTCCGCCGACCATCGTCGCCACCACAAGCACGTCGATCACGACGAAGACCCGTACGATATTTCAAAAGGTTTCTTCTGGGCTCACATCGGCTGGCTTCTTTTCAAGCTCAATCCCGTGCCGCCGATGGATAACGTGGCCGACCTCCGCAATGACAAACTCGTCATGTGGCAGCATAAATACACCCATTGGATCGGGCTTTTCGTCGGCCTCCTGCTTCCGGCCGCGCTCGGCTTCGGATACAATTCCCTCATGGGCCTTGATCCGCTTCAGGGTGCCCTCGGCGGCTTCCTCATCGCGGGTGTCACGCGCATCGTCATCGCCCAGCATTGCACCTTTTTCATCAACTCCCTGTGCCACACCGTTGGCACGCAGCCCTACTCCACCAAGCACTCCGCCCGCGACAGTGCCGTCATGGCCTTCCTTACTTTCGGCGAGGGCTACCATAACTACCACCACGAATTCCAGCACGACTACCGCAATGGGGTCAAACCCTGGAACTTCGACCCGAGCAAGTGGACGATCTGGCTGCTCTCGAAAATCGGCCTCACCAGTGACTTGCGCCGTGTCCCCGAAGCGAAAATCCTCCTCGCCGAGATGGGCGAAGCCCGTCGCCAGGCTGCGACTCGCATCGAAATGGAACAGGCCCGCCTCTCCTCCGACGCGTGTCCGATGCGCGAACGCGCCACCGTGATGCTTCAGAGCCTCTCGGAGAAAATGGTCGAGAATTACCACGAACTCGAGCAGGCCATCGCCGATAAGGTCGAGCTTTCCAGAAAAAAGGTCGAACAATGGAAGAGCGACACCCGTGCCCTTATGGAGCATCTCTCCTACCTGCGCGGACTCAACGCGACCGCTTCCGCCGCAGCCTGATCCCGCTTGCGGCCCACGTGCCGTTCGGGCCTGCCGGAGCCCCCGGATTCCGGAGCACACTAATTTTGATTCGCCGGCAAGCAACACTGGCAGCCTCGTAATACCCGGGGCCGCAAAGGACGCCCCTCTCGTCGTCCACGCTCCGCTCGAATCCGAGGCCCGCCTCGCCCGCCTCTCCTGGCGCGTGCAGCCTGACAAGTCGCCGGTCGAGCGCTGGCACGTCTACGTCGATGCCCATGATGGCTCCGTGATCGAACGCGTCTCCCTGGTCGACACCGCCGCCGAATATCGCCCAATCCTGCGGCATCATCGCCGTTCTCGACTTGCAGGGCATGGTCGAACCCAATGGCGCCAATGGCCTCGGGGCAACCGATTTCAATGGCGACGTCGCCCGCGACGGCCGCACTCATCTGATGGAATACGCCCCCGGGTCGAATCCCCGCGGACGCAATCCCTCCAACGATATCCGAATCGTCATCGTGGGCGGACGTGGAGTTCTCGAAGTCACCCGCGCCTGGAAGCCGACCGATGTCACCTTCATCGTCGAGGTCAGCGATACCCTTGCCAACGGCACCTGGCTTTCGGGAACCGCCCACACGACGAACCTCACCGACACCGCCACCAGCCTGAGAGTGCAGGACAATTCCACCGTGACCGCCAAAGGACAGCGCTCGATGCGCCTCAAGGTTCAGAAACTCTGAGGAGTGTCAGCATCATCGCTGGATTGAGGGCATTCGACTGCTTTGCTCCGTTATGCAGCACACCGTAGAACGATACAACCGAATCGCCCACTGCTTCCCCAGGCCCTGCGGCAAGTGGCGCAGGCTCCCGGAGGGATTCGGGAACTGGCACACGCGCTACACCCGTGTCTCCCGGTGGGCGAAGGGAAGCGGGCTGGAGCGGGCTTTCCGGGAGATGCAGCGGCAGTGCCTGATCCGCCTGAAGATCGAGTCGGTGTCGCTCGGCACCACCTCCATCAATGTCCACACGGACGGCACGGGGGCGCTAAAAAAACGGCCCTTCCTAACCAGCCCTAGATCGAAAAATCCACCACTCGCCGGGCCGCGACGTCCGCCACCGTCGTCCGACGCATCTTCTCCTCCAACGCCGCGAAGGCTTCCTCCAAGGCCCCTTTGACCAGCGCGCCGGATTCACCGCCACCCGACGAATTTACCTGGAGCAGATTCCCCTCCACCGCATGCACCACGTCGAGGAGCGATACCTTCCCGGGATCCCTCGCCAGCGCGTAACCGCCGAGTTTTCCCCGCCGACTCTCCACAATCCCCGCCGCCCGCATCTCGTTCAGGATCTGCGTCAGGTAGTTCGGCGAGACGTCCTCCCGCGCCCCCAACTCCTCGATCCTCCGCACTTGCCCGTTGCCGAAAGTGGGCTCGAGTTGCACCAGCACCCGGCAGGCATATTCGATCTTCAGGGGGATTTTCATGGCGGTTCGAAAAAATATTTGCGACCCCTCGCAAGGGCGGCTACATTTTTAATCATTAGCAAACAACGCAACTTACTTCAAATTAAAATAATGGGCGCCGATACGACCACCGAAACCACGCTTCACAAGAACGAGGGCCTTAAGGAGAACAGCAACTATCTCCGGGGCACAATCCTCAAGGGCCTCGCGGACACCTCGACGGGAGCGATCTCCGCCGACGACACGCAGTTGACGAAATTCCACGGCACCTACCAGCAGGACGACCGCGACCTCCGCAGCGCCCGGCGGAAGGCCAAGGAGGAGCCCGCCTATTCGTTCATGATCCGCGTCCGTGTCCCCGGCGGCGTCTGCACCCCCGCGCAGTGGCTGGAAATGGACCGGCTCGCCACGACCTACGCGAACCACACGCTCAAGCTCACCACCCGCCAGGCCTTCCAGTTCCACGGCGTCATCAAGAAGGATCTCAAGCGCACCATCCGCGAGATCAATGACGCCCTCCTCGACACCATCGCGGCCTGCGGCGACGTGAACCGGAACGTCATGTCCAATCCGAATCCCTACCAGTCGGAAGCCCATGCCGCCTCGCTCGAACTCGCCCACGCCATCAGCACGCACCTCACCCCGCAGACCCGCGCCTACCACGACATCTGGCTCACCGACGAGGACGGCGTGAAGACGCAGGTCACTCCCGATTACGAGGAGGATGTCGAACCAATCTACGGCAAGACCTATCTGCCGCGGAAATTCAAGATCGTCATCGCCATCCCCCCGAGCAACGATGTCGACATCTACGCCCACGACCTCGGCTACATCGCCATCGTCGAGGACGGGAAAATCGTCGGCTACAACGTGACCGTCGGAGGCGGCATGGGGATGTCCCACGGCAAGGAGGAAACCTTTCCCCGTCTCGCGGAAGTCATGGGCTTCTGCACGCCGGAGCAAGCCGTCGACGTCGCGGAAAAGGTCGTTCTCGTCCAGCGCGACTTCGGCGACCGCACGAACCGCGCCCACGCCCGTCTCAAATACACCATCGACGACCGCGGCCTCGATTGGTTCCGCGGCGAGGTCGAAAACCGCCTCGGCTATAAGCTCGGCCCGGCCCGCGAATTTCATTTCGATGACAACGGCGACCGCTACGGCTGGGTCGACGACGCCAATGGCAACAGCCACCTCACGCTCTTTGTCCAGAACGG
>JAHEDC010000587.1 GCA_024641425.1 Verrucomicrobiales bacterium
GCTCGAAGAAGGCGCGGATTCTGTGGAAAGCTACCGCCGCGCCGTGCGGGCCGAGTTCGTGACCATCCCCGATCTCGCCACGCGTCTCAACGAGCCGGGCAATGACCTCTGGTTCGCCTGTTGCGACGTGCCACCCTCCTTCCTTTTCACTCCAAATCGCTCGGTCAACCTCGGGGCGGCCCTCTACCGTCGCTCGCTCGCCGATGCCGACCAGCTCCCCGGCGCGCGCCACGGCCCGGAACCCGACAATCCCACTCCCGGCCTCGCGCGCTTCGGCGTGAATGCCTACGGCGAGTATGTCATGGCATTCATGACCTCGACGTTGTGGAGGGTTCTCAACAGCACCGATGCCAACACGAGCCAGCGCCGTCTCCTCCGCGTGAAACTCGCCCTCCTCCGCTTCGAACGCGCCGAGGGGAAACTCCCCGCCACCCTCGCCGAACTCGTCCCCGCCTACCTCGACGCCGTTCCCGCCGATCCCTTCGACGGGAATCCCCTCCGCTACGACCCCGCGCGCGGCCTCGTCTGGGTCCTCGGCAGCAACCTCACCGACGAGGGCGCGGCGACGGAACCCGAAAACGGCTTCTCCAGCCACGACGACGACCCCGCCCTCCTCCTCCATCCCCAGCCCACGACCGCCCCGTAGTGGGGCCATCCTGGCCCCACATCCCCACCCTGGGGGCCACCCCGTGACCTAACGTTAGATATCGGCTGGACATTCGCTGGCCAGTCGCGATGATGCGGGGACGATGGCGGCGTTCAAGGAATACCCGATCTACGACGGCACCGGCCTCGCCGAACTGGTGAGGGCGGGTGCGGTGAAGCCGTCGGAACTGGTCGAGGCGGCGGTCGAGCGCATCGAGGCATGGAATCCGAGGCTCAACGCGGTGATCGAGAAGTGTTACGACGCCGCGCGCCGCGAGGGCGCCGGCACCCTGGACCCAACGGCGCCGTTCTGCGGCGTGCCGTTTCTGGTGAAGGATCTGGTCATGGCCTGGAAGGGACTGCCGATGCGGTGCGGGACGCGAATCCTGCGGGACTTCGTGCCCGACCACGACGCGGAACTGGCGGTCCGTTTCCGCAAGGCGGGCGTGATCGCCCTCGGCAAGACGAACGTGCCGGAGTTCGGTCTCCTGCCGGTGACGGAACCGGAATCGTTCGGGCCGACCCGGAATCCATGGGACTTCCGCCTCACCTCGGGCGGTTCCAGCGGCGGTTCCGCGGCCGCCGTGGCCGCGCGCATGGTGCCGGTCGCCCACGGGGACGACGGCGGGGGCTCGATCCGCATCCCGGCTTCCTGCTGCGGGGTCGTCGGGCTCAAACCGACCCGCGGGCGGAATCCGATGGGGCCGGATCGCGGCGATGCCTGGCAGGGGTGCGCCGTCGGACATGTCCTCACCCGCTCGGTGCGGGACTGCGCGGCCATGCTGGACGCGACCTGCGGGCCGGACGCGGGAGCGCCGTATTTCGCGCCGCCGCCCGCGCGGCCTTTTCTCGCCGAGGCAGGAACGCCTCCGGGCAGGTTGCGCATCGCCTTCACGGGGAGCCCGCTTCTCGGAAGCACGGTGCATCCCGATTGCCTAGCGGCGCTGGCCTCGACGGTCGCCCTGCTTGGGGAACTCGGCCATGAGGTTTTCGAGGCGGCCCCGGAAATCGACAAGCGAGGCTTTTCCTCGGCCTTCATGACGATGATTTCCGCCGAAACGTCCGCCGAAATGGAAGAAGCCCGGCAGCACGCGGGCCGGCGCGGGAGCGGCGGATTCGAGGCGACAACGCGGGTCCTGGATCTGCTCGCCCGGTCGGCGAGTGCCTCCACTTTCGCCAAGGCCTTGCGGGTCCTGCACAGGACATCACGAAGTTTGGGCGCGTTTTTCGAGAGCAGGCGGATCGATGTTCTTCTGACTCCCACCCTGGCCGGCCCGCCGCTACCCGTCGGGGCCCTCGCGCCCACAGGGCTGCAGGCCGCCATGCTCGAGATCCTCGCGCGGCTTAACAGCGGACGCCTCGCGGCGGCTCTCGCGGGCATCGACAGGATCGCCGAGCAGGCCTTCGAGTTCATCCCCTGGACCGCCCTCTTCAACGTCAGCGGCCAGCCCGCCCTCTCATTGCCCCACGAATGGAACGCGGCGGGCCTGCCGATCGGAATGCACTACATCGGCGGATACGCCGACGAGGCCACCCTGTTCCGGCTCGCGGGACAATTGGAGGAGGCGCGTCCCTGGAGCGGGCGGGAACCTGTCCTTCCAAGCTAAAGGCTCCCTCTTGCCGCCCGAATCCGATTGACGCCCGCGACCCGGCCGCCATCCTTCGCCCTATGGAAACCCCGGACTCCAGCCAGCGCGCCCATCGGCGGCGCCTCATTGTCTTCGTTTTGGTCTGTCTCACCGCAGTCCTCGTCCTCGCGTTCTTCGCCTATTTCAAGGACGCGCCTCCTGGCGATCACAGCGACCTGAAACCAGATCCGACCCGTTACGGGAACGACAAGGCAAGCTACGAGGCCTGGCTTGCCGCCATCGGAAAGGCCGATGGCTCGGTGTGGACCGACGCGATGGATTCCGACTTCGATTTCCATGAAACCGTCAGCGGCAGGAAACCCTGGGAGGGCGCGACCACGGAGAGGATCCTCACCGCCAACCGTGCCGCACTGGACGAGGCGATCCGGGCGGACGCCCTGGGCGAGATCCATCTGCCGCCGATGGAGTCCTTCGAAGACGACATGTCGTATTTCAGCGGCTTCCAGCTCCTTTGCAAAACGCTGAAGCTGCTCACCATCGAGCGGGCGCACGCGGGGGATTTCGCGACCGCACGCGAGGCCGCCCTCGTTAACCTGAGACTGGGGGACCGGCTGGTCACGGCTTCAGGCTCACTCTTGGGATACCTCGTCGGAGCCAGCTGCCAGTCGATCAGCTACTCCGCGATCGAGCGCGTCGCCGAGCTGGGAGCGCCCGACGAGGTTCTGGGGGATCTCATGAAAGGCCTTGTTCCCGAAACGAATCACGCCACCGCGTTCCAGCAGGCGATCCGGGTGGAATTCCAGTTGTTCGGCGGGGCACTCGAAATGAAAGGGCGTTCCCGGGAGATCTTTGGCGGGATCGAGGACGCGCCGCCCCTCGTTCTTTTCAACCGGAACCGCACCCTCAACGCGGTCGCCGACGTCTGTCGCGACGTCATCGCGGACACCACCGTTCCGCCTGCGAAGCGCATGGGCAGCCCACCGAGTGAACTCGATAGACCCTGGTCGCGATTCTCGATCAACGCTTTTGGCAAGTACCTGGTCGAGCAGGCCACGCCCCCTTACTGGTCCATTCTCAGCAAGGGCGATGATGTGACGGCAAACCGCCGCCTTCTGCGCGTGAAGCTTGCCCTGCTTCGCCATGAGAGGGCCGAAGGGAAGCTTCCGGCGGTGCTTTCCGATCTCGTCCCGCGTTTCCTCGACGCCGTTCCCACCGATCCCTTCGACGGGAATCCCGTCCGCTACGACGCCGCACGGGGCATGGTATGGGTCCTCGGCAAGGATCTCACCGACGAGGGGGGCACACCGGAAGCCGAAAACGGGTTCAGCGGCAAGGACGACGACCCATCACTCCTCATCCATCCGGCCGCGCCGTAAAGCCCGGCACCTCGACGAACACCACGCCGAACCCGC
>JAHEDC010000588.1 GCA_024641425.1 Verrucomicrobiales bacterium
GCCGGCTCGGCGGAGACGAGGGTCTCGCGGAAGGCGGCGGCGCTTTGGTTGATCGGCTCGCGCATCGGGGTGAGCACGCTCGGGTCGGCGTCCTGGGTCGCGAATTGCCAGAGTTGCTCGAAGGCGTCGACGAGAAGGAGCGCGTCGCGGCTGATGAAATGTAACTCGGCCCAGAGGCGGTCGAGTTCGGCGGTCTGCGCGTCGTCGAGCATGAGCCGACGGAGCTGGTCGTCCTCGCGGTAATAGAGGATGAGGGTGATGACTTCGTCGACGGGCACGATTTTCGGATAACAGAGGGCGATGGGGAAGAGGTCGCGGAAGGCGGCGAATCCGGCTTCCATCCGCGCGCGAACGCGACTGTTGTCGGCGGCGAGAATCGGGGTGTCGGAGACGACGGGAAGTTCACCGTCGCTCCAGGTGCTTTTCGCTCCAACCGTCCGCAAGCTGCCCGCCGCGAGCCCGGTGAGATTCTCCGGCTTCTCGGTGAGCACGCGCATTTGCACGCTGCCTTCCGGGCTTGAGACCGAACCGCGGGTGACGAGGACGCCGCCGGTCACAAGATCGGCGGGAAGGCGGACTTCGAGGACGGAAGGCGCCTTCACGCGGAGATGGTCGCCGTCGAAGAGCTTCAGATCGAGGCCGTAAGGAGAATCCGCGGTCGCATTCACCGGTGCTTGCTCACGCGCCGTGGAAAGCAGCGGCCCGGCGAGCGAGGTCAGTTGCCGGTAGAGGATGGCATCGGGCGCGTCGTCGGCGAGTGCTTTCGGCCCTTCGGTGAGGAGACGTTGCGCTGCCTCGGCCAGGCGGCCGCGCTCCTTCGGCTTCGACTGCCATTGTTCGAGAACGGAACCGGCGGAAAGCACCGCCCCGACGCTTCCCTCGACGGGTTCGCTGAAGAAATGCCACACGTCCGCGTTGCCGTGGCTATCCGCGTGCGGGTTGCCGGAGAGGATGTCGGGGGAAACGTCGCGGGCGAGATCCCATTCCCGCGTGCCGTCGTTCAGGGTGAGTTCCAAGGCGGTAAGGTCGCAGGTATGGTCGCCGTCGCGCGGACTGACGACGAGGGCGACGACATCGCCTTTCGTGATCGCGAGGCTCTCGATCGGCGTGATCGGAAAAACGGTGCCGTCCTGGGCGATGCCTTCGGCGAGGGTGCGCGCGCCGTTTCCCCGACGGAGCTGGAGCGCCCACGCGATGCCGTTGCCGCAGGCGAGATGCGCGTGCTGGACGCTGCCCTGGAGGCGAAAATTCCCCTCCACGGGACTGCGCCATCCGACGAGCACACGGCGGTTCGGTGCGGGGTGGACGACGATGCCGTGCGGTTTCACGTCGCCAGGGACACGGACGAATTCGTCGCTTGAATTCGCGCTCACGCTGATCGCGTCCGCACCGGCCCAACCTTTGATGAAGTCATAGCTTTCCGCGCGTTCGGATTTGTTCGTCAGATACGCGTCGATCTTTGTCGCACCGCCGGCAATGCCGAGGGTATCGAGCCAGGCCGTCATGACCTGCGGGTCGAGACGCCGCCGCTTGGCGACCGCATCGAAGTTGTCGGGTGCCGCCTCGATTTCGGACGCGGCGGCGAGATAGTCGGCCGTGCGCGAAAAGAGTTCGGCCCGGAATTTCGCGAGGGCGGCGGCCACTGCGCGCACGTCACGCAGGGGCATGTCTGGACGTCCGGGAAGGCTGAGACGGGGATTTTCCCAAAGCGCGTTGTCATCGTTGTTGCCGTCGCCCGCGTCAGTGGTGACGAGGTGGAAAACGACGTCTCCGCCATCGGCCGGGGGTTTGATCTCGACGCGGAAATCCTGGCCGGAGGCGATGGGGGTCACCGGCACCTGCCAGGCGCTCGCGCTGTCCTTTTTTCCGATCTGGCCGACGGTGGTGAAGTTCCAGAGCGCCTTCTGCCATTGCCCGATCATGGCGGCGAGGGCAGGCGCGTCGTGAGGCGCGGCGGCGCTCCAGCGGGCGCGGATGAGATCGAGGACGGGCGACGGCTCCTCCGCGGTGAGGGCCGACCAGAGGAGGTCGAGGTATTTCGCGTTCAGCCCGTGCGCGGCGGCGGCGTCGTCGATGGAGATCGCGCCGGAGGTGAGCTTCTCGCGTTCGGCGAGGGTGGCGGCGAGGTATTTCTCGACCGGAAGCCGCCCCCCGCCGTTCGTGTCGAACTGGATGCCCTGGAGGTTCACCGAAGTCGCCCCACCGGCTTCGGTGAAACGCCCGTAGAAATCGCGGATGGCGGCGAGCGCCTCCTCCGTCCAGTCGCGGCGGGAGGTTGACGGCGAGAAGCGCAGGCCGTCGGGCAACAGGACCGCGTGGTTGGCGATGTCTTTTCCCGCATCGAGGTATTTCGTGAGCAGGGCCGGCGACATGACGAGGGCGGCCCCGGCATTGGAGAAGCCCTCGCCGGCCGCGCCATCGACGGGAAACTCGCGGGCCGGGTCAAGCGATTCGATCCCCGTAAGATCCTTGATGGTGTACGTGTATTCGGCGTTCGAAAGGCGCCGGAGGACGACCGGGCCGGGATCGCCAGCCTGCTCGCGGGCCAGCGCGGCGAGCGATTCCTTCACCCAAGCGACAAGCCGGACGCGTTCCTCGGCGCTCGGCTGCTGCTTGTTCTTGGGCGGCATTTCGCCGAGGTCGAGTTGTTCGTCGACGAGTTCCCAGGCATGGGGATCGGCGCGGATGGACTCGAAGTCGCCGAAGCGTTCAAGGTCGAGATCGCCTTTCTGCGTTTCGGTGTCGTGGCAGTCAAGGCAATAGGTCTGGAGAACCGGGCGGATGCCATCCGAGTACTGGCGGGCGAGAGCTTCGACCGGGGGCGAAGCTGAAAGCGGGGCTGCCATCGCGAAGCCGAGAAAAAGGAACGAACGAACTATCATCGCTGGGAGCCTACGCTCGATCCCGTGGAGGAATCCACGACGATTTTCAAGGGGCCCGGAGGCCCGTTCACAAAGATCTGCGGCAAAGTGGTCAAGATCTGCACAGTCTTTAGGGCGAGCCACTCTACTTTTTGGGGAACCCCATTTGTTCTGCGATCACAAAATCCGCCGGTGCGAGGACAGGCACCCTTTCCTTGGTCGAGCGGATCGCGGGATTCGACGAATCGCAAACCATGAAGCACAGGCCACTTCCCTTTCCCCGGCGCAGCCGTTTCGGTCACAAGGTCCTGTTGGTCCTTGCGGCAATCATGGTCGGGATCGATTTCGTGCCCGGCCAGAACATGCCGGGCGAGACCGATCCCGTCGCGAGTGGCTTCTCTTTGTCTGGAAGTATATGGTATAAAGCGGGCAAGGCCGTTACCGGATCCAGCGTTTCGGAGTTTCGTGTGATCGAGGGGAAGCCTTATTGGAAATCGGGCAATCAATACCACTACAACAGCATGGACAGCGAAACGGGCTCGGATTGGGGATTCCGCGGCGCATGCACGACGGTTGGCGCGAGTTGCTTTTTCGTCTTACAGGGAAAGGTGTTCTACCGGAGTGGCTCGACTTTCTATTACAACGATCTGTCGAGCCACGCGATTGGTTCCAACCGTTGGGAAAACGGGGGCGCGTGCACGCAGTCGGGGGTGGTGGATTTTCGCGTGGTGGGGCGGAAAGTGTTTTACAGGATAGGAACGACATACTTCCACAATAG
>JAHEDC010000126.1 GCA_024641425.1 Verrucomicrobiales bacterium
GTTCTTTCTTCCGCTGAGGAAACGATGGATCTCGCCGGAGGCGACGCCGGCGACGGGAAGGGCGATGAAGGTGAAGGAGCGGGAGGTGATGAATTCCGCGGTGTCCCCGCCTCCGAAGCCGAGAACAGCACCCAGCATGAGCGCCCCGGCGAAGACGCCGCCCGCGAGCCCGGCGAGGAAGCCGTAGCGACCGCCGAGAAGAAGCGGCAGGGCGAGGTAGGGAGTGGGATTCAGCCAGCGCCAACCCGCGTCCTCGCGGTCGAGGAGGAAATTCGCGGCGAGGACGAGGGCCCCGAGGACGAGCGCGTCAAGGGCAATGCGGAGATTGGTGTTGGATTCCTTCATTCCTGGTGGCGAAGTTCGCCCGTTCCCCTATCTGTCCCGAGCCGGCCGTTGAACGGGTGCGAGCGCGAGCGTTTAGAAGGAGATGGCGATGCCTGCGGTGCCGAGGACGACTCCGGCGGCGGAGTTCGAAGTTTGACCCGAAGAAAGATATTCGAGCGTGCTGGTGAGACGCACCCGGTCGCTCACGAAGTATTCAAGTCCTGCGGCGGCGCGATACTGCATGTCCTTGTCGAAGAAATCCCATTGGGCGGCGGCGACAAGGAAATAGGAAAGATCGGGATTCACGGTGCCTTCCACGGTGAGTTGCAGGCCGTGGAGATTGATCTCTTCCTCGACCAACTCGTAGGCGAGGCTCCCGCGCTCGGCGGCGTTCAGGGGCTCGCGCGCGTAGTCATTGATTTCCGGACTGACGCCATCGCCGTTGAAGATCGAAACCTCGCCCGCGTAACCGATCTTGACGGTGGGGCGACGGAGTTTCGCGTCGACGAGGATGTAGTCGAGATTGATTTCGGTGCCCCAGCCGGTGCCGATGCTCTCCCCGAACAAATCGACCTGGCGACCGAAGACGTTGGCCTCGAGAAGGATGCGGGGGGTGATCGGCTGGGTGGTCCAAAGTTCGACCTTGTGCTGGCGCCCGTCGAGGACTTCGAGGGTGAGGCTGTCCTCGGCGTGCTGGTTGTAGTCGAGGTGCGCTCCGTAGAAGGCACCGCGCGTGCCCTTGACGGTCAAATCGAGGCCGGCGACGAGATCGTTCTCGCTTCCGCCGAGGCGGACGGCGCCGCTGGTGAAGGGGTTGAAGCGGCGCTCAAGGGCGATGCCGCCTTCGAGGCGATCCGAGTCGCGGTCGGTGAGGAGGCTATCGCTGGAGAGGGAGACGGAATCGAGGCGCCCCCAGGCCCAGGCGCGCCAGTCGTTCCAGACAGCTCCTTTGGCGTGGGAAAAGAGGCGGTAGGCGTCGCCTTCCTCCTCGGAGACGAAGGAAGCGGTGGCGGAGAGCTCACGACCACGGGACCAATTGAGATCCCGGAGATCGATGTGGGCGTCCTGGCGGGCCTGGGCATCAAAGAAGGGATCCTCGAGCACTTCCCCGTAGGCGGAGGCTGCCGCATCGAGGTCGTTCAGGGCGTAAAGGCCGCGGGCGAGTTCGGGTTGGCCGGGGAATGGGAGGCCGGGATAGGACTTCTGCTTGACCGACTGGAGCTGGCTCACCGCACCGGCGGCGTCCCCGTTCAGGAGCATGACCTCGGCTTCGAGGATGGCGATGTCGGGATCATTCGGGTATTTGGCTTTCAGCTCGACGAGTTGGGCTTCGGCGCCCTTCGCATCGAGCCTTGTGACCAAGGCATCGGCGGCGGCGAGGTCACGGGACTTGGCGACGTCCGCAATTCCCTGGGTGGCCTCCATGCGCATCTCGGCGTCGGCGGCCTTCGAGGCGAGGATCTTCGCGTAGACGGCCTCGGCGGCATCGTAGTCCTTCCGGGCGAGGTGCACGTCGGCGACTTCGGATTCGTAGGGGAAAATGGCCTGGCCCTTGGATTTCGCGCGGAGGCTGTCGAGGATGGCGGTGGCCTCGTCGGTCTTGCCCTGTTCGGTGAGGATGCGGGCCTTGAGGGCGAGGGCGTCCGGATGGTTCGGCCAGCTTTTGAGAACGCTCTCGCTCTTCGCCATGGCGGCTTCGGGACCCTTGTTTTTCAGCAGGTCGTCGGCTTCGCTGATGGCGGCGGAGCGGCCGATGTCGTCGATCATGCGTGACGCATCGGAGCGGGCGTCGGCTTCCGCTCCCGAGGTGGCGGCCAGGATGCGGAACTCGCGGAGGGCGGCGGCGGTGTTCCCGGCATCAAGGTAGGCGTAGGCGAGGTCCTGCTGGTAGGGGAAGGTCGAGTTGGCGTATTTCTCGGAACGCAATTGACTGAGAAGGTTGATGATCTCGCCGTGCCTGCCCGAATCCTTGAGCCGGGTGATCCGGAGGTCGAAGCGGTCTTCCTCGAGGCCCGCGCCGATGGTGGGATCGATGCCAAAGTCCATGTCCTGTCCTTCCTTGATCGCAAGCGCGAGGTCGTTGTCGGGTTCACGCTTGAGGAGTTCCTCGGCGAGGGGAAGAAGGAGTTCCTTCCTGCCGAGACGCCCGTAAACACCGATGGTTTCCTTGAGTTCGTCGGCACTCATTGTCGCCGCCTTTTTCAGGACGTCGTCATCGGGGGTCGCGGTGGCGTCCTGAGCGAGAAGAGGCGTAGGGAGGAGGAACGCAGTAACAAGTAATGCGAACACCTGGCAAAAAAGGATCCCGACTTTTTGCATGTGCGTGTATCGTTGGTGATGGCGTATCTTTGGTTGGCGAAATATATGTAAAACCTAACCGGATACCTGCTTTCGGCGCAAGCCGAATTCGTTTTTTATGAGTTTGAGGGAGCGCTCATAGGCGTCGGCGGCGAGCTGTTCCTTCCCGAGCGAGCGGTAGATGTCGCCCATGAAAGTCCAGTCCTCCGGACGGGCATCCAAGGTGCCGGAAAGGAATTTCTCCTGGTAGAGTTCCGCGTGGAGAAGGTCGCCGACGCGGTAGCGGGCGGTGGCGACGATCTGCCAGGCGGGTTCGCCCTTGGGGACCGACGCGTAGAGGGAATCGGCGTTACCCTGGCGTTTGATTTCCTCGTAGATTTGGGCGAGGGCGATGCGGACACTGGGGTTGAAATCGAATCGCTCCTCGACTCCGAGA
The DNA here is from genome assembly GCA_024641425.1 of Verrucomicrobiales bacterium. Taxonomy (GTDB): domain Bacteria; phylum Verrucomicrobiota; class Verrucomicrobiia; order Verrucomicrobiales; family DEV007; genus JAHEDC01. The sequence goes on from JAHEDC010000126.1 coordinate 3,059, forward strand.
GGAAGGAACTTGGCCGCCATCTCGTAGTCATCGGTGGTGCTGCACAGTTCGATGAAAAGGGCGCAGCCCTGCATGGTTTCGCGGAGGTCGAGCGTGGCGAGCAACTCGGCGGCATCCACATAGGCGCCTTCGCGATAGAAGGCCTCGGCGAGTTCGAGGGCGACGCGGAGATTGTTGGGTAGCGAATGGAGGGCGCCACGGAGGATCTGGAATTCCGCTTCCGTTTCCCCGTTCAGACGATAGCTCTCCGCAAGGTCGAGGTATTGCTCGAGTTTCGGATTCTTCGTCCGGGCGAAGTCGATCTGCAGGGCCCGATTGAACGAGAGATAGTCGCCGAGTGATTCGGAGAGCAGGGTGAATTCCTCCAGGGTGCGGTCAGTGTGCTTGTCCTCGGGGAGGCTCTTGTAGAATTCGAGAGCCTTCGCGTAGTCTCCGTGATCGACGTGAATCTCGGCGATGCGGACGATGATGTCAGGATCCTCGGGGCTTTTGGCAAGGGCGGCCTCGTAATAAGGGAGCGCCTTGTCCTCCGCGTTGGCTTCCTCGTAAAGGGCGCCCACCTCGAAGAGGACCGCGCCGTCGTCGGGGTGTTCCTCCAGATGGGCCAGATAGAATTGCAATGCCTCGTCGTGGCGACCGGACTCCCCGAGGATGCGCGCGAGAACGAGGGTGTATTCCCCGTGGTCGGGAACGGGGACGACGGCGAGAAGGAGCTCGCCCAGCTCGGTGTGGCGGTAGAGTCCCTCGTTTAGGGCGACGCAGCGGGCGAGCGCGTCCTGGTCTCCAAGGGCGGCGGCCTTCAGGTAGTAATCGAAGGCCTTGTCCGGCGCTTCGGACCATTCGCAAAGCCTCGCGAAGTCGAGGGCGGCGCGAAGGAAGGCGGCGACATCCTTGTCGGCGCCGGCGCGGTGGAGGGAGGCGAGTTCGCCGATCGCCATCCTGTCCTCGGGACTTTCCTTGAGGAGGTTCTCGTAGAGCGGGCGGAGCTCCGGACTGCGTCCGGAGTAAGAAGCGCTTTGAATGAGGGACTTGAGAAGCTTGTCGAGGTGATCCTTCTGTTCGGAGGCCGCGAAGAGCGCGCGGTAACAATCGAAAGCTTCGTCGGGACGCGAAAGCTCCAGCAGGAGGTTCCCGCGCTCGTAGGCCAGGGACGCGTCTTCCGGGAGGTCCGATTCCTCGCGGAGGGCAATGAGGCGGTCTAAGGTGGTGAGGGCTTCTTCGGGCCGACTGGTGAAGCGGTAGGCGGAGACGAGAGCGCCGAGATCAGCGGGAGTATAAGGATCTCCGGACTGGAGGAGCTGCTCGCCGTAGAGGGCGGCCTTCGCGGGGTCGCCGTCACGGAGGGCACCGCGCATCAGCTCGGCGAGTCCCAAGGTGGAAATGACGGCTGTTTGTTCGCCGAAAAGCTCGACCGCGCGCTCCTCCCGCCCGTCCGCGACGAGGCGGCCGTAGAGTTCGGCTTCCTTGGGGATCAGAACGTAGGCGAGCCCGAGCGAGCCGGCGAAAAAGGCGGCGAGCAGCCTTGGAGAGACGACATGGGGATGGGAAGCGTTCATCCTTTCCTGGGGTTGAGGGTGACAGTGGCTTCGGCGGGGAGGGTGAGCGGAATACGGCCGGCCTCGTCGGCGGCGGCAGGCACGGCTTCGGCCCCATTGATCGCGACCGACCATTCCGAGCCGGGAGCGACGCCCCCGAAGACGGCGTGAGCGGGGCGATAGTCGTGGGTTGTGAATACCGCCGCCGCTTCCGTGAGGGTGTCGAATTCGATCTCGGCCGAACAGGTGTCGAGTCGGAGGTGCGGGATTTCCTTCGGCGAAACGACGACCTTGGTGCGGGGGAAGCCCCGGGTATGCATGTAGATCCAGCCGCCTTCCTCATGGTAGCCGGTGAGTCCCGGGCTTGCGGCGAGATCCGGGTATCCTGAAGCGACCGGAAGGCGGAAAGTGCGGAGGTTGCCTTCGTTGACGAGCGTCCAGTCCCGCGGGCCGCTTTTAAAGACGCGGGTGTGGCAGGAGTCGCGGGCGAGCGCGGCATAGGTGGCGGCGGTCACGGAATGGAGCGGCTGGGAAAGCGCCCAGGCGTAGACTTTTTCCAAGGCATGGCAGGCTCCGAGCCGGGAAACGCTGTAGAAATGGTAGTAGATGTTCACCGGTTTCACGCGGCGAGGGGACTCGGTGAGGGAAAAGGTCTCGATCACCCTCTGGAATCCGCCGTAGAAGGGACCCCGCCAGTCCTCGGTGTAGACGAATTCGTTCTGGTTCGGCGCGAAGACCTGCAGTTCGTCGTTTTCCCAGGGCATGGTGCGCGGGGCAATGGCCGCGAGGCCCGGATTCCGGCGCGAGATGACCGTGTCGCCCCCGTTCATGTTCTCGATGCCGTTGCGCTTCACGATGTTGATGGCGTCGGCGGAAGGGCGGCAGTTTCCGCTCCAAAGGAGAAGTTCGACGTTCTTTCCCGGTGGAAGGAGGTTTTCCTCGATGTAGCGGATCGATCCGGTGATCTCGCGGTCGTAATCGATCTCGGGATAGTTCTCCGAGGAGTCGATGACCATGTTGGGGTGTTCGAATTCCTTGTTCCCGGCGTCCGGATCGTCGGCGATCCACTGGTAGGGATGGCTGTAGGTGTGGGAGGCGGCCTGGACGTTGGGCAGGGCGAAAATCCGTCGTGAGAGATCGGTGTAGAACGCGCTGCGACTAGGGTCGGCATCGTCGCCCACCGCCCGGATGTCGGCCTCGATCACGGAAACGGTGATCGGCAACGGGTAGCGTTTCAGCACCCGTTCGAGGACGACTTCGGCACAGGTGGCGTCGCGCTTCAGGCTGGAGAGACTCGGGAAGCCATCGCCATCGATATGGCTGAAGAGCATGCGCATGCCGTCGCGGGTGGTCGTGTCCGGGGCGGGGAAGGCTCCGTCCGGCCAGATCCGGGCGAGGAAACGGAAGGGATCGAAGAGCGAGAGGCTGACGGTCGCGGAGGCGGAGAAACTGACGTAGGGATCGAGCAGCGCGCCCCCCCAGTCGCACACGAAGAGGGGATCGAAATAGCCGAGGGTGACTCCCTCGCGGCGGCAGCGCAGGCGGAGGAAGACTTCGGAGCCCTCGGGCCCGCGGAAGTCGTTGAATTCCGTGATGTGGGGGCGCACCTCGGCCTCGAAGTTCATGATCTCGCTGTCGCATTTCTGGATCGTCACCTCGTCGGGCTGGCTGATCGCTTCCCAGGAACCGACCAGTCCGAGGCCGCTGGCAAGGATGTTCCGGGCGTCGTCCTGTTTGACCGGGAGCTCGCCCGCGAGAAGGATCTTCACTCCGAGGGCCCGCTGGCTGAGGATCCACCGCGCGAAGGGAACCTCGCGCTCGTAGGGAAGGTCCAACTGGGCGTCGCAGATGAGTCCGGCATAGCGCCCGCGAAGATCGTCCGGGAGGAGTTGCTTCCAGACATGAAGGAATTCGCACTCGTAGCCCAGCCATTCGAGCGGCATCTGGAGACGTTCGGCCGTCATGGTGTCGATCGGCCAGATCGGCTGGCGCTCGGTCTCGTCCCAGCCGTAGAGGACGAGGATGCGGCGTTTGCTTTCGCGCAGCGGCGCGAGGGGAAGGCCCTGGAGATCGGGAGTGGTCACGAGGGCCGCGCAGCCGAGGGCCTGGATCCGCTCGGCAGTGGCGCGGGCGAGCTTCTCGTCGTCCGGATCGACATAGTCGACGACCCACACGTCCTTCCCGCGTGCCTGGATGCCCGCGATGATCTCCTTCAGCGCCTCGGTGTCGGCAGCCTCGGTCGGTCGATAGACACCGCTTTTGGAATCGAAGGTCTCGAAGACGGACTCGACCATGACGGCGTCGATCTGCTTTTCCACCCGGTCGAGAAGGTCAAAACCCCGGTTGAGGACGATTTTCTTGTCCGGATACGCGGTTCGGAGCTTGATGATGAGGTTCACGAGGGCGGTTCGGTAGGCCTCGGCCTCGGCCTGCGTCGATGTCTTGATCAGGGCCACACTATCGGCGGTGTCGAGAAAGAACCCCGCATACCCCTTGAGAGCGGCCTGCGTGGCCAAGGTGCCGACGACGAACTGAGACCACTCTGGATCCGCGACATCGGCGATCTCGCTCCCCCAGGCGGCATTCTTCGCCAGAATACCGATGCCGCGCTTCTCGAGCTCCGGGCGGTAGGAGGCACCGGCCGCCACTTCGACGATCGAGAGATACGCGTAAGGCTCGGTGTGCGCCGCACGCAGGGCGGAGAGGTCGGCGTTGGAATCCGGATGGAGGATGCACTGCTCGTAGGCACGCAGGCGCCCGATGTCGGGGGAAGGCGAATAGTCGATAAGGAAAGGCGCTGGCTCCGCCGCATCCGATCCCGAGGCCGGACTGGGTACGAGAAAAAAGACCAGTAACGCGAACAATCCGCGGTGCCGGTGCCATTTTCTGCGAGGCGTGTTGGTTGGAATCCGTGCGGTCTGAGGCATTTCCGTCCCGTGGCGATATTCAATCTCTCTGGCCACTCTCGGAAGTGGCGAAATTCGCGTGCTCGATTCTCATAACCGAGATTTATTTAAAATAATACCATACCACAGTCGTAAAATTTTGTCTATTCAATTATCCAGAACTACCATATCAAGCTTATTTTCTGGAAATGGATGGATCGGTGTTGGCTCCAGCGTGGGGATTCCTTTCCTTAGGGAGAGGGCGAGGATCCTGCGGTCTGAAGCCGCCGAGGTCGGGAGCGTTTTCCCGGGGCGCCGGGGAACGGTGCCCGGGAAGGCGGAACTCCCGCCGTGAGGATTGGCCGGCCGGGCCCCGCGGTTTGTCGGCGGGGCGCTCCCGAGTCGGGAGCCGGTTCAACGACTCAACGCATTCCGGAAGGCGACGATGCCTTCGGCGGTGGCGGCGGCGAGCTTGGTGAGGTAGGCGTCGGAGGCGATCAGCCGGGCCTCGGTGGGATTCGAAATGAAGCCGCCCTCCAGGAGGATGGCGGGTTTGTTGATGCCGCAGAGGACGGTGAAGCGGTCGCGCTTGATCCCGCGGTCCGGCGCGCCGGTGCGGCGGACACAATGGGAGTGGACGGCGGTGGCGAGGGCGATGTTCTCGGCGTCCCGGCTGTTGCCGCTGAAACTTCGGTCATCCCCGGGCTTGGCGCCATCGTTGGTGGTGGCGGTTCCCTGGGGCGCGAGGGCGTAGGTCTCGATGCCACGGGCACGCGTGCTGTTGATCCAATTGAAGTGAATGCTGACGAAGATGGCGCCATCGATCCGGTTCGCGTAGGCGACGCGATCCTGGAGGGTAGGGAAGGCGGCGTCGGTCGAGCGGGTCATCTTGACGCGGATGCCCAGGCGCTCGAGTTCGGCCTTGAGTTTCAGGGCGAGCTTGAGATTGTAAACCTTCTCGTTGCCGTAGAGGCCTTTCGAACCGCCATCCACGCCGCCGTGGCCGGGATCGATAATGACGGTATGGAAGCGCTGGGTGGTGCGGATTAGGTTCGGCCGGATGACGGGGCCGATGAGCTTTGCCTGGTCCGTCCGGGAGATCCAGTACTTCCCCTTGTGGCTGCGTGCCGAGAAGCTCATGACAAACTTGACGCGGTTGATGTAGAGTTCGGGGCCACCGAGGCGGATGCGCAGCTCGATCTTCGCGTTCTTCAGCGTGATGAAGGAGCCGCTGGAAACGGCGGATTCGAAAGCGTAGAAGATCTTGATGCTGTCGACCGAGACGTAGACCTCGTCATCGAGGGTCACGGTTTCCCACTCGAATTCGGCCTGGCACGGGAGCGGAAGGAGCGCGATGAAGGAGAGCGCGAGCAGAAACGAGGCAAGGGGCAAGGGAGATGGAAGGAGTCTGCCGCGTTTCATGGGCGCGTTTTCAGGGCGGAAAGGAAATAATTTATAAATACCACTGATCGGAGAATGCACAATCGGGTCGACGAGGTGAATTAGATTTTGCAAAATCCGGGTCTGTCCAGATATTCACCCCCCCATGCCAGAAGAAATACCCAAGGGCTACGAGCCGACCGCCGTCGAGGAGAAATGGTTCGCCCGCTGGGTGGACCGCGCCGCCTTCCGCGGTGACGTGTCCTCCCCGGACCCCGCCTATTCCATCGTCATCCCGCCGCCGAACGTCACCGGCGTCCTCACGCTCGGGCATGTGCTGAACAACACGATCCAGGACATCCTGGCCCGCCGCGCCCGCATGCAGGGCAAGGCCGTCCTCTGGCTCCCCGGCACCGACCACGCCGGCATCGCGACCCAGAACGTCGTCGAGCGGACGCTGAAAAAAGAAGGCGCGATCCGGCACCGCAACGACCTCGGCCGCGAAGGGCTCGTCGAGAAGATCTGGGAGTGGAAGGAGAAGCACGGCGGGATCATCATCCAGCAGCTCAAGAAGCTTGGCTGCTCCTGTGACTGGGAGCGCGAGCGCTTCACGATGGACGACGACTACTCTCGCCAGGTCTCGGCGTGCTTCGTCCATTTCTTCAAGAGCGGGAACATCTACCGCGGCAAGCGGATGGTGAACTGGTGCCCGGTCTCGCTGACCGCCCTCTCCGACGAGGAGGTCATCATGAAGCCGCAGCAGAGCAAGCTCTACTACATGCGCTACGAGATCGTCGATCAGGAGGACGAGTATCTTGAAATCGCCACCACCCGGCCCGAGACGCTCATGGGCGACACCGCCGTCGCCGTGAACCCCACCGACCCGCGCTACAAGCACCTCATCGGCAAGACCGTCTGGCGGCCCTTCCCGCGCGCCGAGATCCCCGTCGTCGCCGACGAGCACATCGATCCCGAATTCGGCACCGGCGTTCTCAAGGTCACCCCCGCCCACGACAAGGCCGACTTCGAGATCGGCCTCCGCCACGGCCTCCCCCTCATCGACGTCCTCAATCCCGACGCCACCATGAGCGCCCTCGCCGGCGAGGAATTCGAAGGCCTCGACCGCTTCGAGGCCCGCAAGCTCGCCGCCGAGAAGCTCGACGAACTCGGCCTCCTCGTCCGCGTCGAGACGCACGAGAACAACGTCGGCTTCAGCGAGCGCGCCGACGTGCCCATCGAGCCGCGCATCTCCATGCAGTGGTTCCTCAAATACCCGCAGCTCGAGCGCTCCGTCGCCGCCGTCCGCGACCGCGAGATCAAGTTCACCCCCGAGCGCTGGAGCAAGACCTACCTCCACTGGATGGAGAACATCCAGGACTGGTGCATCAGCCGCCAGCTCTGGTGGGGCCATCGCATCCCCGTCTGGTATCGCAGGGAGAAAGCCGACGCCCTGCGCAATGCCGAGTCGCTCGACATGGAAAGCGCCGGCCTCGACATCCACGTCGGCGTCGATCCTCCGGCCGACGCCGCGAACTGGGTGCAGGACGAGGACGTGCTCGACACTTGGTTCAGCTCCTGGCTCTGGCCCTTCGCCACCATGGACGACGCCACCCGCGCCAAATTCTACCCCACCAGCGACCTCGTCACCGGGCCCGACATCATCTTCTTCTGGGTCGCCCGCATGATCATGGCCGGCTTCGAGTTCACCGGCGAGAAGCCCTTCGGCCACGTCTTCTTCACCAGCATCATCCGCGACCGCAAGGGGCTCAAGATGTCCAAGAGCCTCGGGAATTCCCCCGATCCCCTCGACCTCATCGCCACCTACGGCGCCGACGGCCTCCGCTTCGGCCTCATGCGCATCGCCCCCGTCGGCACCGACGTCCGCTTCGACGAATCCCAGATCGAGGAAGGCCGCAACTTCGCCAACAAGCTCTGGAATGCCGCCCGCTACCGCCAGATGCAGGACGGCGCCCCCGCCGCCGTCCTCGACCCCGACGCCCTCTCCATTTACGACCTCGCCATCCTCGCCCGCCTCGACGACCTCGCCGAGGCCCTCGACAAGGCCTACGAGAGCTACCGCTTCAACGAATGCGGCCAGCTCCTCTACGACTTCTTCTGGAGCGAATACTGCGACTGGTACCTCGAATCCATCAAGGCCCACTTCCAGCCCGAGGCCGACCCCGCGCGCAAGGCCACCACGCTCAAGGTCATCGACACCGTTCTCGAGCGCTACCTCGCCCTCCTCCATCCCTACATGCCCCACATCACCGAGGAGCTTTGGGAGAAACTCGGCTTCGCGCGGGACGGCGCCCTCCTCATGCAGACCCGCTTCCCCGAGACCCCCGTCCTCGCCGGAGCCGACCCCCAGCGCGTCGCCGAGGCCCGCCAGCGCGCCGCCGCCGTCTATGAGGCCACCACCCGCGCCCGCAACCTCAAGGCCGAATACAACCTCGCCGCCAAGCGCAACGTCCGCTTCGTCCTCATCCCCGAGAGTGGCAACGACTGGATCGCCCTCGAGACCGAGACCCTCCGCGCCCTCATCGGGGCCGAGGCCATCCTCTGCGGCGAGCAATTCCTCCCCTCCGCGCAGACCCCCACCCTCCTCACCGCCCTCGGCAAGCTCTACATGCCCCTCGAGGGCCTCGTCGACACCGACGCCGAGCGCAAGCGCCTCGAAAAGGAACTCGGGAAGATCGACGCCGAGCTCAAAAAAGTCTCCTCCAAGCTTAACGACGCCAACTTCACCGAGCGCGCGCCCAAGGAAGTCATCGACGAGAACAAGCGCCGCCGCGAGGACTTCAAGACCCGCCAGACCCAGCTCCAGGAAATGATCGCCAACCTCGGGTAAGCCGTGGCGAGGGCATCCCTGCCCTCCGATTCGTCTGCCCCGCTAGGCCTTGGGACGGGTCAGGTGCCCGATTACATTCTCGAAGCCATCGTTTAGAACCTGTCCGTCCGCCGGCCAGTCCACTTCAGAATCCATCCGCCGCTCTTCGAGGGTAAAAAGCTTCTGCGGAGGGAGATAGGTCCCGAGGCAATCGATCGAGATGACGTAACCCTTCTCGCGATGACGCCAGACGACGAAATCCGTGTTCGGGAATCGGGAGGGTACGTTCACGCCGGGATCTGTATCGTAAAGCGTCAGTTCCTCCAGGTAGTATCCGCTCAGCGAAAGGACGCGCCGATTGCTCAGTTCGACCAGGAATCCAGCGGGGTAATCCCCGTCGGGATCCCCCTCAAACTCCACTGCGCGGACAGCGGTGCAATGGGTGCGAATCATGTGGCGATAGGGCGCGTCCGTGTCGGCCGCCTTCTTTTCCATGGATGATCGCATCAAGTCGTAGAGCTTCATGCCGAAGATCAAGACGATGATGTAGCAGATGATCAGGAGGGTCACCGAGAGGCCCGACTCGTTCTCCCACTGCAATCCCAAAAGGGAACCCAGCTCATGGAGCCCCGCGTAGGCGACCACTCCCGTGATGAGAATTGCAAAGGGTAAGACGATCAGCCCGGCGCAACCGGGAAGCGATGATTTCATGGGCTAACTGTGTTGTCCATTCTGGTGGGAGATGAAGTTCTCGGCGCGGCAGCTTCTCCCTCGTGACGGGAGGAAAATAGCGCCGGAGGGAGGCGCGGGGAAGGGATTTTTCCCTTCCCGGCGGGCCGGATGCGGGGGCGGGCGCCTTCGGAGTGCGGAAGTTCCCCTTCCGCCTTGCGGAGGTGGCCAGTCGCACTGGCCGTGGCGCGGAGCCGAATGGCTGGCGACGCCGACAACGGGTGAAGGGCCTGCGGGGCGGAACGGCGGAACGGCAGTGCGACTGCCGCCGTCCAGCCTGCGGCGTTTCCAGAAGGCGGAAGCGCGACTTCCGCGCTCCGAAGGACGGCCGCCTTGGCGCGCCCCTCAGGGCGCTGTGCAGACGAGGCCGACACCGGCACAGCCGGAGGGAACCCGCGCGAGGAACGGATCCTTCCGCCTTGACCAGTCCTTGTGGCACGCTAACGAAGCACAATGAAAACGGCGACCGTCCGCGAGCTGCGCAACCACGACAACACCCTCCTGGAATGGGTCGCGGAGGGCGAGGAGGTGGTGATCACGAAGCGCGGGAAATCCGTGGCCCGCCTGGTGCCGGACGCCGGGGAAAGCGGCGGAACGGTGGATTGGTCGGAGAGCGTGGCGATGCGAGATCGGGCCGGTGAGAAAATGATGACGGAGGGGCAGTTGAAGGAACTTTGGGATCACCTCGACGGATGACGGCGGAGGAAGGACCAAGGATTCTGGCGGCGGACACGAGTTTTCTCCTCTCCCTTCTGGGGACGGACAGCCATAGCGCCGAGGCGGGAGTGGTCGTGAGAAGGTTTTCACGACCCTTGACCCTCTGTTCGATCAACGACCTTGAGCTTCTCAACGCGGCCTTCATGGCGGAGTTCCAAGGCTTCAAGGAATCAGGTTCCTCGGCGGTGGTCGAGGCCGCGCTCGAAGCCGAGCGCAGGGCGGGGAGGCTCGTCTATCCGCCCTTCAGCCCCGCCCGCGCCCTCGCCCGGGCCACGGAACTCAGCCGCCGCCACGCGCTCGCGCACGGGCACCGAACCTATGATGTCCTGCTGGTCGCGGCCGCCCTCGAACTTGGCGCCACCGATTTTCTGACCTTCGATGAACGCCAGGCGAAGCTCGCGGAGGCGGAGGGGCTGGTGGTGCGGGATGTCGAACGCGGGTGAGCGGTGGGCGCGCCGGTCAGGGGGAGACGCGGACGCGGTAGGAGCGGGCGGGGATGCCGGGGGCGGCGAGGGGGAGGGTGAAGGTCTTCACGGTGCCGTCGCCGGGGATGGCGGGGAGGCCGGTGTCGGCGAAGCTGCCGAGGGCGAGGGTGTCGCTTCGCCAGAGG
>JAHEDC010000127.1 GCA_024641425.1 Verrucomicrobiales bacterium
GCTGTCTTCCGATGAAACTCTTCGTTCCATCCCTTGAAATCTGCTAGGCTAAGCGGGACACTACGCAGCAAGTATGAGCGAGCAACACGATGTCAGCCTGGCAGAAGGAATAGGCGCGTTTCCACCGACGCGATGGGCCCGCATCATCGCCCTGCGATCAACGGACGCGGAAAAGGCGAGCCTGGCGCTCTCAGAATTGTGCGGGCTTTACTGGACCCCGCTTTACTCCTACTTCCGCCGCCAGGGACGCAAGCCGGAGGAAGCCGAAGACCTGACCCAGGGCCTGTTCGAACAGTTGATCTCTCGGCAGAACCTGCTCCAGGCGGACGCTGACAAGGGACGTCTGAGAACCTTCCTCCTCGCGGCGGCCAAGAATTTCCTCATCAGCCATCATCGCCGTGAAATCCGCCAGAAGCGCGGAGGGACGGCGATCACGGCCTCGCTCGACGCCGACGACTCCGAGAGCCACTACGCCCGGGTTTGCGCCTTCGACGACCTCACTCCTGAAAAACTCTTCGACCGCCAGTGGGCCACCGTCACCCTTGAGTCCGTTCGCCAGATGCTCGCCCGTGAATATGGCAACCGCGGTCGCGAAGGCCAGTTTTCTGTGCTCGAACGTTATCTCTCGTGGAACGACTCGGACACGTCCTACGCGGAAGCCGCCCCCGAGGCCGGGTTAAGCGAGGAAGCGTTTCGCGCTGCCGTCGTCCGAATGCGCAAACGCTACCGCTTCCTCCTCCGGGAGAAAATAGCAGACACCGTCTGTGGCGGCGATGATGTCGATGCCGAAATCCGGCACTTGTTCGCTGCTTTCGGGTAATTTCCGAATTCACAGGCTCCCCCCGTCACCATCAGCGTGGTCCGGCGTAGAACAATCTGACGTTGTCCATCCGAGATTTCCACAAGGTATGAACCTTTCCCGATGTCCGTGAGAGCCGCGGTCCGCGTATTCCTCTTCGCCCTGCTGAGAGCGATGCCCTTACCGGCCTCGCTTCGGTCGCAACTTATGTTCGCGGCCCCGGCGCAATTCGGGAACCAGACAGGGTTGGGCCGCTTCCAGGAACAGAATGGACAGGTCTCCGCCTTTCCGACCGGCTTTTTCGGGCACTTTTTCCCCTCCGTTTCCCGCGACAATCGTTTCATCGCCTTCTCCTCCCCCGATCTGGTCATGCCCGGAGTGGACATCCCACCCAGTTCCGAATTCTTTCTCTACGACCGGGCGTTGGGGCAGGCGCGTCAGATCGTCGACCACACCTCCGCATTCATCCCACCCAACTCGGTCCTTTCCTTTACCGCAGCCGCCCTTTCGCCCAACAACCAACTCCTTGCCTATGGCGTGGTCTTGACGCGCCGCGAGGGACTCGTCAATCCGACGAGCACAAAGGAACTCAATATGGTGAACGCCATTACCGGAACTCCCCTTGCCAACCCGACTTCCGGACGGGGACTCGTTTCGGACGAGTTCCAGGGCGAATTCGCCAGGCTTTCATGGGATCCTGCGGGCACTTCCTCTGTCACTCCGAACGATGTCTCGGTCCCGACCCAGAGCGGCGGCCTTCAGTCCCTGTCGGCTATCGTGCGCTTCGCTTTCAATCCGGGCACGGGAACCTGGTTCCGCTCCGCCGTGGTCTCCTTTCCGCGCTCCTTCGATCGGGTGGCGCCCCGGGTCGCCGAGACTCAGATCCGCCCTGTCATCTCGCCTTCGGGAGCCAGGCTGGCGTACCTCCAACCCACATGGCCCGACGCGATTGGCCCAGCAACTCGGAGTGATTGCGCGCATCGTAGTCGCGAATGCGGACGGGAGCGAAGCCTTCTTCCTCACCACTAGCAACCAGGGTTTCTACCTGGGCGGGCTCGTCAGAGCTCCGGACGGAAACTCCGTCCTCTTCTCGATCGCGCCCCAGTCGAACAATGGCTTCTCTTTCGCTCCCACGGTGGTCCCTGCCAGCGCGGTCATCCGCCGCATCCCAATCGCCTCCGGCTAAACCACCACGATTCCCGGCGTGATCGTCGGGTTCTTTCCCAGCATCTCCCAGAGCGCCCAGCCCCCCTCACTCGCGAATGTCCTGCTCGCTCTTCTCCGTCTGATCGGGAACGGACAGTTCATTCTGAGCGCCGGAGGAGTGCATCCCGGGCAACTCCAGCAGCTTTAAAGTTCGACTACCCTCGCGTCTGGTTCCTTTGGCGCACCGGAGTCGTTTACCGACACCCAGCTTCTAAGCGGAATCAGCGTTTCCTCCTCGTCGCCGACGCGTTACTTCCGCCTCAGTACCTAAATGCACGCGTTTTTTTCTACGCCGCCTCTTCGATCGATTTCAGCGGCGCGGGTTTCGATTTCTCTTCGGCAGGCACCGGAGCCGATGGTACTTCAGCCTTCTTGTCCTCGGGTTGTACGGCCGCCTTCTTCTCGACATCCCACGCCGTGTTCCACTCCGTCCCCTTCGCCTCGAAACCCATCTCCCCTTCGAGGCGCTCCGCCATATCCGCCAGATGGGCGGCGCCGTAAAAGATCCCGATCTTCTTCTCCCCCTTCGCAATCCGCTCCTTCAGCACGCCGAGCGCCACTTTGTTCCGCTCGGCCACGATGACCGAGCCCTCCTCTCCCTCGATCCCGCTCATCATGGCCTCTGTCTCGCGGAACTGCCGACCGAGCACGACTTTCATCGCGGTCGGCGTGTCGCTGCTCATGAGGATACGGATCATCTCGCCGAGATTCGGTGAACTGGACGGCTTTCCGGACACCGCTTGTTTCGCCTGGTATTCCCAGGACTTCATCATCATTCCGATGATCGTCTCGCCACGCTCCTTGCGCATGTCGGTGAAGGTCTTCCAATCCATGTCGGCATGGACGAAATTCGCCGCCGTGTAATCGATCCCGTCGAGCTGGAAATCGAGCGCGAGCATGTTCTTCATGAGATTCTGGAAAAAACGCAACGCTTCCCCCGCGGACTTTTTCGCTTCCGCATCCTCCACTGCATTCGGATCGCCCACCATTTCATAAAGGAGGGACTCATAGGCCTTGAAATCCTCGTTCAGCTTCTCGTAGTACGCCTTATCGGCGATATGGACGGCACCGATAAGATCAACTTTTACCCCGTCCGCGTTCTCGAAACGTGCCACCGCTGTCTGGAGCTGGCCGGTGGCATTGTCCTCAAGGAAGCGAATATAGTCACTTTCCTCCCCAACCGTTTCGGCAGCGACCTCAGGCTCCGCCGAAACGGGATGGACGAGGGAGAAAGCGAGGACCGCTCCGAAAGAAGCGAGAAAAAGCGGAGATTTCATGGGCGCGGGTCAGGATTGGATTTCCATCAAAGCCTGACACACCCGGACGCCAAGTCAATGGGATCGACTCGTTCCGTCGGGGATATGCCCAATCCTGTTTTACTGCGGCCGCGTTTTTAACGTCGCGAGGTAGGCCAACAGATCCCGGAGATCCGTCCGGGGAAGTACCTGCCCCATCGGCGGCATGGGCGAGACGACGGGCGTCCGCGTGGCGATCGTAGCCTTGGAAATACGGATCGGTTCGGCGGTCGCGCCCTTCAGGGAAAGTTCCGTCTCGGTCTCCCCCACCGGACTTCCGGAGAGAACATCGCCATTCTTGAGCGTCACGGAGCAGATCCCGTAGCCGTCGACCATGACCGCGTTCGGGTTCATGAGCGACTGGAAGATCTCCTCCGGCTTTAATCGCAACGCGACGTCGCTCAGGTTGGGACCCGCTTCGCCGCCCTGCCGGTCGATCTTGTGGCATTTCAGGCACATCCCCTGATTGAGGAACACATTCCCCCCGTTCCCGGCATCCCCGCCATGGAGCGCGTAGACCGCCGCGGTCTCTCCTTTGGCGGCCAGAGTGGCGTCGAGAGCACGAAGTTTCTCCATGACCGCGCTCGCAGTGCTTGATGCCGCGGCCAGGTAAAGATCCAGCCGCACCTCCTCGGCGATCCGGCCCGTGGCCAGCGCGTCGAGTTCGATTCCAAGGCGTGCCACCGCATCGGGCAGCGCGCTCGTTGAGAGGATCCTATAGGCTGCCCGCAGATCTCCGGTTTGACCGTGATGAAAAAGCCGCTCCACCGCCACCATCGCGTCTAACGGAAAGGCGCGCGCCCGCGCAGTGCCGGCAGCGGCGCGGATCGTCCCCACCGGCGATTCCAACAGCGCGAGGAGAGCCTTCGCGAAGCCCGCCGGAGGCTCGGCGGCCAAGCGCTCGATGGCCGCGATCCGCACGGAATCGGCCTGTGCGCCGTCAAGCATCCACGCTTCAAGCAAGGAACCATCGAGCGCTATCCCGAACATCTCGGCCACTTTTACCCCGGTCGCCGTGACCTCGGGCGGCGCATCCGAAACAAGCGCGCGCAGGGAGTCCCCCATCAAGTCGGCCGCTCTCTCCCGAAGCGGATCGCGGGCCGGAAGCGGTCGGTAGACTCCCATCGTCGGATCGATCGGAGGCGGTGCCAGCCAGTTCTCCAGGAAAAGCAGGGCCAGCTTCCGGTAGTCCGCCGGAAGCGCACGGTTCGCCGCCATCGCGAGCAGATTCGCGGCGTGTCTCGGATCTGACGAACGCAGATTCGCGTTCAAGAGTCGCCGAAACATCGGTCGCTCCGGAACTTCGCCAGAGGCGATGCCCGCACTATAGTCCGCGAGCGTTTCCATCGCTCCCTCGATCGGCACATCGTTGATCGCCCGGATCACCTCGTCGACGATCCCGCCGTCCGCGTCGTCGAGGAAGACGGCGATTTCCGGCGACGCGTGCCGCCGCAAGGCAAGCACGGTCGCCAAGCGGACCGAACGCGAGGAATGCGTTGCGAGGTTCCTGAGCGCGGGATCATCCGCGATTCCGGCCAGCGCCATGACGCCTCCGTGCCGGACGAAGAGATCGCGGTCCGCATTTTTCTCCAGCATGCCCAGCACCGCGGCGGTCGCCTGCCCGTGCTTCAGACGGCCCAGCGCGATTCCGGCGAAACTGCGCACGCGCGGGGACTCATCCCCCAGCAAGGCAATGAAGCGCGAGCCCGAATCCGTGTCTTTGAGATCGCCCAGCATTTTCACGGCCTGCGCGCGGATCTCCGTCTCGCCGGAAGCGAGGAGGGGACGCAGGGCCTCGACCGCCCCCAATTGCCGCAGTCCCCAAAGCGCGTGCAATCGGGCCAAAAGGTCGCCGTCACCGTGCGCGACTTTCGCGAAGACGGCCACGCTTTCCGCCCCCCGCGAAGCCAACTCGAACTGACTCCCCTGACGCACCCGCTTGTCCGGATGCGCCAGCAACCTCATCAAAGCGTCCCCCTTCAGTCCTGTGAATCCCTTTTCCAGGATCGCCCGCGTCTCCACGACCACCGGATTCCCGATCGTCTCCGCCACCGACAAGGTGAAAACGGTTCCCACACCCGGCAGTTGCCAGCCCCCGCCGTAGTCCGCGAGATAGATTTTCCCGTCGGCGCCGAGATCGACATCGGTATTCGTCACCCCCTTGTGAAACGCATGCGGATCGCGCACCGCGTAGCCCGCTCCCGCCTGATCCACTTTGAACGAATAGAGGGCGCTTTGCGCCGCCGATCCCTTGTAATCGCAAATGAGGAAATGATTCCGGTAACGCTCGGGCAGGCTGAGGCCCGAATCAAAAACAAGCCCGGACGGCCCGTTTGTCAGATTGAAGGCGGGAGGAAGCACCCATTCCGCCTGGCCCTCGAAACGCGGTTTCCACAGATCCTCGGTCAACCAGAAAGGCTGCTCGCCAAGTCCACCGTCCTCGATGTCGTCGGCGAAGGTCGTCAGGTTCTGGTTCCCGGATATCCAGCCCGCATTCCCGCCCTCGATGAGATAGATGACGCGCGACTGGTCTCCCTGGTCGGAATTGTTGTCGACGGTAAAGAGATCGCCGAATTCGTTGAAGGCAAGCTCCTGGGGATTACGCAGCTGATGGTAGTAAACCTCCAGTTCGCTCCCGTCCGGATTACAACGGAAAGCGGCGCCCGCATTCAGATCCTTCAGTTCATGCCCGTCCCTCGTCGTCAGATTGAAACCCCGGTCGCCGAGCGAGAAGTAGATCTTTCCGTCCGGACCCCACGCCAGTCCGTGCAGGTCATGCCCGCTCAGACTCACGTGGGGACCGAATCCCTCCTGCAACGATTCCCGCGCCTCGGCCTTGCCGTCCCCATCGGCGTCGGTGAGCGCCCACAGGTGCGGGATGCTCGTCGCGTAAACCCTTCCGCTCCCCGGTTTCCCGGCCATCAGCCCAATCAGCGGCCCGTCGACCGCCGCGTTGAATCCTTCCGCGAAAACGACCGATTCATCCGCCTTTCCGTCGCCGTCCAGGTCGCGTAGCCGGAGGATCCGGTCGTCGCTGCGGGTGAAATAGTCGGGCGACGAGAAATTCCCGATCCACTTTTCATACATTGCATGCCGGTGAGCCGTCGTCTCCGATCTCACATCGTCCATCAGCCAGTAGCGATGGTCGCGGTTGTCCTCGACACCATGGCGGAAACGATAGGTCTCGGCCACATAAAGCGCTCCTTTCGCATCGAAGCAGATGGCCGTGATGTTCTTCACCATCGGCGCATCCGCGAAACGCTCTACCACCAACGCCGGGCCATCGTCGGTCACTTTTGCCAGGGGGGCGCCGGCATCTCCGTGTCCGGCTTCCGGAACAGCCCGGACGGCGAGTGAGGACAGAACGCACAGGAGTGCGCACAAACACAGGGGGCGGAGAGATTGGGACTTCATGTCGGGGGATTACGCGCCCGACACCGGTTTTATCAACAAAAACCGGCAATGGCATTGGCATGCAGCACGCAAAAGGCGGCGCACGATCCGATTTCCCCCGAGGAAGCTGCCCTAGGCGAACAGCTTCGTCACCGCCTTCGCCTTCACCAGTTCGCGCGGCTGGTTCAGGTGGTTCATCACCATCGTTTCGGGATCAATTCCAAAGGCATGGTAAATGGTGGCCAGCAATTCGCCCGGGTGCACGGGATCCTCGAGCGGCCCGCTCCCGGTCTTGTCGGATTTTCCATGCACGTACCCGCGCTTGATACCCGCGCCGCCGATAACCGACGTGTAGCAATACGGCCAGTGATCGCGTCCGTCGGCGCTATTGCCATTGCCGGAAGTGCTCACGCCCTTTTCCGGGCTGCGTCCGAATTCACCCACCGCCACGACGAGGGTGTCGTCGAGCATCCCACGCTGGTCGAGGTCTTCGAAGAGCCCGGAAAGTCCCTTGTCGAGCATCGGCCCGGATTGATCCTTCATCCGTTGCGTCAAGCCGGTGTGATGGTCCCAGGAATGGTTGTCCGAATTCGCGACTTTCGGCCAGATGACCTCAACGACCCGCGTCCCTGCTTCAACAAGGCGACGGGCCAGGAGGCAACTGTCGCCGAACGTATTCCTGCCGTATAATTCCCGCGTGCTGTCCTTCTCCTGTTCGATGGCGAAGGCCTCGCGGGCTCGTCCGGAGACAATAAGATTCAAAGCCTGGTCGTAGTATTCGTCCAGATCGTAACCCTTTACCGCCTCGTCAATCGTCGGCATTTGCGCGTTAATGGCATCGCGCAAGCGGGCCCGTCGCTTGAGACGGACCGAAAAGACATCGGGACGCAGTTGCAGATCGTCGATCTTGATCCGCGCCATTTTCTCCATATCCATGTCATCTCCGCTAGGGTAGAGCGTGTAGGGATCGAACGATTTCCCGAGGAAGCCCGCGCTGCCGCCCTTGCCGACAACATTGCTCTCCTGAAGCGGGCGCGGTAACATGACGAAGGGCAGCATCGGCTCCTCCTGCGGACGCAGGCGCACCAGCTGGGATCCGAAGTTCGGGAAATCCTTCGGACTCGGCGGCTCGAGCTGGCCGGAAGGACTGACTTTGTCCGTCGTGTAGCCGGTCATCATCTGGTAGATGGCGGCGGTATGATTGAAAAGCCCGTTCGGCGTATAACTCATCGAGCGGATCATGGTGAACTTGTCGTTCACCTTGGCCAGGTTCGGCAGGATCTCGGTGAATTGGACGCCCGGAATCTTCGTCGGGATGTTCCCGAAGGCACTGCGCACGTTGTCGGGCACATTCTCCTTAGGATCCCAGAGATCGAGATGACTCGGACCGCCCTGAAGATAGACCATGATGACACTTTTCGCCTTGCCCCAGCCGGGCCCGCCGAGATTCGGCATGTCTCCAGCGTGGGCGCGAAGGCGGAACATTTCGCCGAGCGTGAGACCGAGCATGCCGGCACCGCCGACTCGCAGCACATCGCGGCGCGTGACTCCGGCGGCGGAATCGCAAACATCTTTTCCTTTTTCTCCGGGTATTCTGAACATGGCTTTGAGAGGTTAGGGGCTATCGGAATGCTAATGGTTGAAGAGGAAGGCCGGCGTATTGATGATGGCCCAGACGACATCCTGGGCGGCGGTCAGGCGGCGCTTGGCAAGCTGGGCGGCACTGAGCTCGATATCGTGGCGCATCCGCGCGTGCTTTGGATCAACCGGCGGAAGGGCGACGAGTCTATCGAAGGCCTCCGTGAGATCCTTCAGTTTCGGATCCATCGCGCGCGGCTTCTGGGCCTCGGCGAGTAATCCCTGCAGGCGCTTCAGTTCCCCATCATTCTCGCGGAAGTATTTCAGGAGAGCATCCTTCTGAGCCTGATCGCGTTGATCGCGGGCGATGGCAAGGAGGGTCGTGACTTCCCCGGGCAAGCTGAGATTGACCGGCCGAGGCGCCGTGGTTACCGAGAGACGGAAACGACCGAGGCTGTGGGTGTTGTCCTGGTAATTCTGTTTGAGAACAAAGGCGAGAAGCGTTCCCCCTTCGGCCCCGACGTTATCCCGGGTCTCGAAGACGGCGACGTGCGGTTTGCCTTCCTCGCTGCTGATCGCCCATCCGTTCCCGTTCCCGTCGAGTTTTCCGTCGATGGCGGTGGCCACGTCGTAACCACCCTGCGAGAAGTCGGCGCGCGCCGCCGCGAGCGTCACTTTCTGTGCCTTTTCAGGTTCGGCGAGCGGAGCCTGGCTGACTTCGAATTCGGTCACCACGAAATTCCCGTTCGAGCCGGAACGACCGGGCCCTTTACCAGGCAGGCGGTCGTCGGTCATCGCCTCAAGGCGAATCGCCGTGATTCCCGCGACTTTCGTTTCCGCCGTGATAGTGTAGTCGCCCTTGCCGTTCGGGCCAGAGGCAAAGATCGAGAGATCGCCCTCCTTCGCGAGGTGAGCCCCGTTGCCCGCCTTCATTTCCTTCGGATCGAGAACGGTCCAGTAATCCCCCTTCAGCGAATCCTCCCACGCGACCAGCGCTTCGCCGATGTGGGCCTCATAGTTCTTCACCTCGGCTTCCCGAGTCGCAATGTTTTCCGTCCGCTGCCGGTCGAGATCGGCCTCGCGGGGCTTGATCTCCTCGGCATAGCTGTCACGAGCGAGGCGGGCCTCCGCAATCGCATTCGCCCGCGCTCCCTCCTCTGCGAGAAGTTCCGGTTCGCGCGCGACGAGATAACTTTCCAGTTCCGCCTTCATGGCGGTATCTTCCCGTTCGATCTCCGAGACGATGTCGACCGAAGCGTCAACCTCGGCAGTGGTGGCAGGCCGATTGAGCAGACGCATGAAGATATCCGCCACGAGCCGCCGGTCGTCCTTTTCCGAGGCGACAAGTTTGGCGATGGCATTCCCCTCGTCACTGATCGCATCCCCCACCGTCGGCCCGCTGATCAGGGCCATTATCGGACCAAGCTGGAGATCACTGGATCGCTCGCATTCACATGCGCTCTCGCGGGAGGGACGTCCGAAATTCGAAAGGAAGCCGTCGGACAACTCCACGCCGGCGTCCGGCAAAGCGGCCGCACGCGTTCCAGCGGGCACGCCGGGGATCTTCGACGTCGCGCCCGTGGCCGCGTAGATCGTGTCATAAAGGACCTCAGCCGGCAGCCGCCGCGCCTTCGCATGGGAGAAATTGATCGTATCATCGGCGTTCCACTCGTTTGTCCGAATGGAAAGCTGGTAAGTGCGGGACTTGCAGATCAGGCGAACGAGGGCGCGGGAGTCGAATCCGCTCTCGACAAACCGCTCCGTCAACCATGCGAGCAACTCCGGATTCGAGGGCGGATTCCCCGCCCGGATGTCGTCCAGCGGCTCAATGATCCCGGTGCCCGTGAGATACCCCCAGATCCGATTGACGAAACTGGCCGCGAAATAACGGTTGTCCGGCGAGGTGATCCAGCCCGCGAGCCGCTCGCGCCGCGTGGCATCCGGCGCGGTCTCGTTCTTGCTCGGATAAGGAAACTCCGGAGCCGCAACTTCGCCCGTTCGGTCATGCTTTACCTCGCCTTCCTTCCGGTCGATCACCAGTTCATACAGGGGTTTCGCGCCCTCGACGGCGGTCCCTCCGATATTCCGGTCGCCGCTCTGCGGATCGCGCTCCAGCCCGACCTGCGCGAAGAAGGCCGACATCTGGTAATACTGGTCCTGCGTCCAACGCTCGAAGGGATGGTCATGACACTTGTTGCAGTTGAAGCGTGTCGCGAGGAAGAGATGCGTCGTATTCTCCATCGTCTCCTCGGGGGTGCGGAGGATCTTGTAATAGGATGCCGGCGGATTGTCCTTGTTCGAGCCGCTTGCCGTGAGAATCTCCCTTGCGAAATCATCATACGGCGTATTCTCGTCCACCCTTTCCCGGATCCAGTCGCGGAAAGCCTTCGCACCCTCTGGGCCGAGGTATTTGCGATTCACCTGCAACAGATCGGCCCACTTGTTGGTCCAGTAATCGACGTAATCGGGATTTCCTACCAGCATGTCGATGAGCTTCTCGCGCTTCCACCGAGAGTCATGCGTGTCGTCGATGAATTCGGAGACCTGCTCGGGTGTCGGGGGCAGTCCGGTAAGGTCGAGGTAAAGACGACGGACGAATTCGTAATCGTCGCAAATCCCCGATGAGAGCGTCTTCGTGCGCCGTAACTTGGCGGCAACAAAGGCGTCGATCTCATTGTTGGTCGGAGGAGCTTCCCAGACGAATCCCGAGCGGTCGCCCATCACCGTGACCGTGGTTGCGGCGTAACTTCCTTCGAAGCGGACGAGCACCGGTGCCTCTCCCCGGCGCAGCGTGCGGATCATCGCCGCCTGACCTTTCACCGCCTCGGCGACCTCGGTGTTCCCACTCTCGACGAAAGCCTCGCGGGTCACATCCCGCTTCTTGCCGTCGGCATAGGTCGCAACGACCCGCATCTGCTGGTAGGCCCCGGTTTCCTGGACGATCGGGTTCACCGGATAGACCTCGATACCGGTCACCCTCGGCGTTGTGAGATCGAGTTTGGCGCCCTTCCCGATCCAGTCGCGGAGGATGTTGTAATACTCGCTGTGCAGACGTACGACCTGCTTCCCCTCATGCGGCACACTTCCCGTGGACTTGAGAAGCATGAGACTCTGGTCCGGTGAAGCCACATTGACGCGGCGCGCGGCGAGATCGTCGGTGAAGGCACGGATATCGTAGATCGGGTCGTACCCCCGGAGCGAGAGCTTGAAGCCGTTCTTGCCGTCCTTCGATCCATGACAGGTCCCCTGGTTGCACCCGAGACGCGAAATCACGGGCATCACGTCCCGAACGTAATCGGGAACGAACACGCCTTCCATTCCAACCACGCTTACCGGAACCTCCGCCTTTCCTCCGCCATACGTGATTCCAAGCGTTCCAGCCCCATTCGCGGTTCCACGCACGGAACCCAGCGCATCCACTCCGGCCACACCCTCCGGAGCGGCAAAGGTCGCGATGCGAGTGACATCCACGAGGTCGCCGGACTTAAGGCGGGCATTTACGAGGAGCTGGGCATAGGCGTGCTGTCCGTCGAGGGCGATCTCCGAAGGCGTTACCTCAAGGGCGGCGACTTCGGATTCCGCCACCGGCGTTTCGTTGATCGGAATGCGCGGTAATCCTGACGGAGTCGTCGCCTCATCCCCAACAGCGAGGTCTCTCTCCGACGATGGCACCGTTGTTTCGACCGGGGCGGCGGCGAATTCCCCGCGCGGACTCGCGTCGATTCCATCGAGGATGCGGATCATTCCGTCTCCCCCCGCGACGGCGACGCTCGCGCCGTCCGGACTGAACGCAGCGGCGTATACCGGGGCGGGAAGGGCCTGCGAGCCCAGGGTTTTCACGCCCTCGGAGTAATAGGCCTCGACCTGCGCCTTTTGCTCCGCCGAGCGTTGGTCGGCGACTTTGCCGAAGATTCCCTTGATCTCGCCCGGCAGGGCCATCTCGAAATCCCCGCTGTAAATCCGCACCATTCCCTTGCCGTCCAAGCTACTACAGGCAACGAAGCGCGCTCCATCCCGGCTGTAACTGATTCCGAAGATTCGCCCTGACATTTCCGGGAAGCGCCGCACCAGATTCGAGTCATCGCCGATGACGCGGTTGACCTCGCGGTTCATGCGGTAGAGGCGGGGCACGCCGTCGGATCCACCCATAGCAACCATATTCAGGGAGGGATGCCGCGCCAAGGCGCCGATCCCGCCCTTCAGCGCTCCGGGAGTGATCGAGGTGATGTTATCGACAAAGCGCTGGGTTTCCACTTCGATCAGTTTCGCCGACATGTCGCGCCCGACCGAAACAAGCTGCTTCCCGTCAGTAGAGAACACGGTATCGAAGACCCAGTCGCTGTGCGCTCCCTGGAATAGCACCTGCTTGCCCGTCGCGGCATCGATGGCCCGCACCGAGTTGTCGGCGCAGCCGAAAGCGATCTTCGTTCCATCCGGCGACCAACTCGCCCCGTAAACGGTGTCATAGGTCACCGGCACCGAAAGCGCGAGCGAGCGCTTTGCCACATCCCAAACCTGGACTTCGCCCATCCGCCCCGGCTGGCCGCCCGACACCGCCAGTGATTTTCCGTCCGGCGAAAAGCGCACCGACTCGATCCGCTCCGACACCCCGACGAGCCGCGCGAGCAATTCCGAGCCGTCGGCCTTGTGGAGGAGCACCTCGTGGAAGCCTGCCACCGCGAGCATTGTCCCGTCCGGGGAGTAATCGAGCGAGGTGATGACCGGCGGCAATGAATACACCGGAGGGTGATCCCGGTCATAGAGCTGCCGCGCGCTCTCCGGCGTGTCATCCAATGCTCCCTCGGCGATCCAGCGGCGAATCAACGCGATCTCCGGTTCGGTCAAGGGGTCGTCTTTTTTCGGCATCTCCGCCTTCCCGTCCACGACGGTGATTTGTTCCAGCAAATAGCTTTCCTCCGGTTTCCCCGGCACGATGGCTACCCCCTCCTCGCCCCCAGCCAGCATCCGCGCGAAATCGGTCATCACGTAATCCCCCTTATCCTTCGCGGGCTGATGACACCCCTGACACCTGCCCTGAAAAACGGGCCGGACGTCATGGTAGAAACTCACCGCTCCGGACGCCTCCGCCTCGGGCGTGGTCTCGGCGGCAACGAGGTTCCCCTTGCCCGCGAGCATTGCGAGAGCGAGGGAGAGGAGAATCGGAAGGATCTTCATGAGCACACGGGATTCGGCGCAAACAGTGATTTCCGCCTTTTTCAAACCACAGAGGCTATCGCCGTTTTGCGATCGGATCAACTCCTGCTGCGTGCGCCGATTCCCACGGATGACGCCCTCATTCGTTTCCTTGAAAGCGGGCATCCCGTGGGCATCATCGGGAAAACCCCAGAGCCCCCACTCCGGCCCTGCCCGCGAGCAAGAGAATGGCGGAAGGCTCGGGAACAGCAGTCATCCGAAGGCCATCC
>JAHEDC010000128.1 GCA_024641425.1 Verrucomicrobiales bacterium
CGACATCGGCGGTGATGTCGCGGATCATCTCGATGGCGCGCTCAAGGCTGGCCTGCTTCGTGGAATACACGTGCACGGTGCCGTCGTCCTCGATGTTGATCTCGGCACCGGTCTCGGCCTGGATACCCTTGATGATCTTGCCGCCAGGTCCGATGATGTCGCCGATCTTGGAGGGGTCGATCTTGATGCTCTCGATGCGCGGGGCATGGGGGCTGAGGGATTTTGGCGCGTCGATGACGGCGTTCATCACTTCAAGCACCTTGGTGCGGGCGGCCTTGGCCTCGCGGATGGCCTGATTGAGGATGGAGAGCGGGAGCCCGGGCAGCTTGAGGTCAAGCTGGTAGCCGGTGACGCCTTCCTTGGTGCCACAGAGTTTGAAGTCCATGTCGCCGTAGAAGTCCTCGGAACCGATGATGTCGAGCAGTGTCTTGTGGGTGAGGATGTTGCCACTGTCGTCGGTCTCGGTGACGAGGCCGACGGAGATCCCGGCCACCGCGCTGCGGAGCGGAACGCCCGCGTCGTAGAGGGCCATCGATCCGGAACAGACGGTCGCCATCGAGGTCGAACCGTTGGATTCCATGACCTCGCTGCTGATGCGCATGGCATACGGGAACTCGTCCACGGGCGGAAGCACCGGGCGGATCGAGCGCTCGGCGAGGGCGCCGTGGCCGATCTCGCGGCGGTTCAGGCCACCCATGCGGCCGGTCTCCCCGACGCTGAAGGGCGGAAAGTTGTAGTGGAGGATGAAGCGCTTCGAGTCCTCGCCGCCGGTGTAGTTGTCGAGGAACTGGGCCTGGTCGGTTGGTGCGAGCGTCGCAAGGGCGAGAGCCTGGGTCTCGCCCCGGGCGAAGAGGGCCGATCCGTGACAGCGCGGGATGAGCGAGGCCTCGCCGCTGAGCGGACGCAGTTGGTCGGTGGCGCGACCGTCGCAACGCTGGCCTTTCTCAAGGATGCTGACGCGGAACGCTTTCTTCTGGAGGTATTCGAAGGCCTGGGAAACCGCGAAGTCGGTCGCTTCGGGGAAGGTCTCGGCGATCTTGGCCTCGACTTCCTTCCGGAGAACGTCAACCGCCTTGCCACGGGCGACCTTGCCGGGGGTGTAGATGGCGGCCTCGATGCGGTCGCCGGCGACGGCGTAGGCGATGTCGAGGAGTTCCTGCTGGACGTGCATCGGCTCCCACTCGCGCTTCGGCTTGCCGGCGCGGGCGACGAGATCCTTCTGCGCGGCGACGAGCACCTGCACGTTTTCCTGGGCGAAGGCAAGGGCCTTGATGAATTCCTCCTCGTCGAGTTCGTCGGCGGCGCCTTCGATCATGATGACATCGGTTTCGTTGCCGACATAGACGAGGTCGAGGTCGCTGGAATCCATCTCCTCATGGGTCGGATTGACGACGAACTTGCCATCGCAGCGCCCGACGCGCACGGCACCGATGGGGCCGGCGAAGGGAATGTCGGAGAGGCAGAGGGCGAGCGAGGCGCCGTTCATGCTGAGGACGTCCGGATCGTTCTGGCCGTCGGCTCCGAGAAGCAGGGCGACGATCTGGGTGTCGTAGAGGTAGCCTTTCGGGAAGAGCGGGCGCAACGGGCGGTCGGTCATCCGGCAGGTGAGGATTTCCTTCTCCGTCGGGCGGCCTTCACGCTTGAAGTAGCCTCCGGGAAAACGTCCGGCGGCGGATGCCTTCTCCTTGTATTCGACGGACATCGGGAACCAGTCCTGTCCGGCTTTCACCTTGGTCGCGGAGACGGCGGTGACGATGATGGTGGTTTCACCGCAGGTGACGGTGACGGCACCGTCGGCAAGACGGGCCATTTTGCCGGTTTCGAAGAGGATCTCCTTGTCGCCGACCTGGGTTTTGATGTTTTCAATGCTCATACCTGTTTGGTTTTCTAATTCTGATTGGGTTTTTCTTTCGATTGTTTATGAAGAACGCAGACTTTGCATTCCCCTTCAGTTGCAAACAGGCAGGTGAAGCGGAATAACGGGCATCCAATGGCGACGGGAGAACAGGAATGCCGGAACGGCATATGCTCAGATGAGACTCCGCCGAACGGGCGGAGCCGGGTAAGTCGCAATGGCCGCTGATCGGTCAGCCCTCATGGAGTCGGAATACCGAACCTCTCGAAGCCATTGGAAGCGAAAGCTTCAGGCAGGGGAGAATACGGATGTCAGCCCGCCCCGTATTCCACCGAAAAGGATGCGAAAACCGCGACCCGATTCGCCAGAAAGAACCGGCGGGACGAAACCAGCCTAACGCCGGAGATTGAGGGCCTTGAGCAACTTCTGGTAGCGCTCGTTGTCCGTCGAGGCAAGATAATCGAGCAGCTTGCGGCGCCTCGCTACGAGCCGAAGCAGACCGCGGCGCGACGACGAGTCCTTCCGGTGCCCCGAAAGGTGGCCGGTAAGGTGATTGATTCTCCCCGACAGGAGCGCGATTTGAACATCGGCGCTACCGGTATCTTTGTCGTGAAGTTGGAATTGCGTTATTTCTTTTGCAGTTTCAGTCATTATTCTTCATTTCCG
Source organism: Verrucomicrobiales bacterium (assembly GCA_024641425.1). Lineage (GTDB taxonomy): Bacteria > Verrucomicrobiota > Verrucomicrobiia > Verrucomicrobiales > DEV007 > JAHEDC01. The sequence goes on from JAHEDC010000128.1 coordinate 2,522, forward strand.
TCATCAGTTCCACAATGGATACCGATGTCTCCCAGCCTTTGGAAGAGCCGCTATCAAATCATACTTCCATCCGCTTTCAATCAAAACCTCGCCGATTCCTCCGAATTTTCTCCTCCCGCAGGGTCGGAACGGCGCCAGGGGTCACACCGCGGCCAAGATTTTCCCGCTTTTTTCTAGCGCTCGACCGTAATACGGAGCGTCACCATGCCGAATCTTCCCGATAGTCTTCCCGTCATCGTCCTCGAAAAGTGTAACGTTTTCCCGAAGGGACTGTTGCCGCTTTACATTTTCGAACCGCGCTACCGCGAGATGCTCGCGGAGGCCCTTGCGGGCGATCGCATGATCTGTGTCGGAACCGTGGATCCCAATCAGCTTCCCGAATTGGACGCCCCGCCTGTCTTCCCCACTTCCACAGCCGGCCTCATTCGCGCCTGCATCGAAAACGACGATGGCACCTCGCACCTGATCCTTGAGGGCCGCAAACGCGTGCGCTTCCTCGATTGGGACAATTCACGCCCCTACTGGCAGGCCGGAATCGAGACGCTTCCCACGCGGGATGAGGATCCCCTGTGTTCGGCCAAACTGGCCGGTAAGGCTCTCGAACTTGTCCGGGGCTTCATCGCGAGGGGGCTTGAGATCAACGAACCGCTCGTCGGGCACCTTGACTCCCTCTCGACTCCCGAGGAAATCGCCGATTTCCTTGCTTACCATTTCCTTGCTAATCCCCTTGATCGCCAACCACTTCTTGGAATGACAGACCTCGCTGAGCGGCTCGAGTTCCTCATCGCCCGTTTGGGCGTCCTCGCCCCGGATTCCTGACGGTCTGATGCTTAACATCCCAGTTTTTCGCTTTCCGCAATGAGGTAGCGATCTGTCATTCCGGAAATATAGTCGCAGACCGTTCGAGGCACTCCTTCGGAATCCAGCCGCTCGGCTGTTCGGCCGCCTACCCGCTCCGGCTCAGCCATATACTGGCGGAATACGGCTTCGATCATGGCACAGCCCCTTTGGTTCGGCACGCTCACCTCCGGATGGTAATAGAGATTCTGATAAAGGAACTTGCGCAGTTGCTGGTTCGCCTTCCTCAAGGCGTCACTGTAGCCGACCAGTGGGCCCCGCTGGCGACGGACATCATCCGCGCCCCGCACCCCGGAATTCTCGATGCGCGCGTCCGATGTCGCGATGAGGTCGGCGACCTCATGGTCGATAAGCGTTCGAATGACGTAGGAACGGAACGCAACGCCCCGAAGGTCTGGAAAATGGGCACGTACGAACTCCGCGCATTTCATCCAGATTTCAATGTCCTCCAACTGTTCCTCCCGAATAAGATGGTGCGAGAAGCCATCGTCGAGATCATGGCTGTAGTAGGTAATCTCGTCGGCGATGTTCGCGATTTGGGCCTCGATCGAGGGACAAACAAAGATTTCGGCGTCGTGATGACCGTAGGCCGGCCGACAATAACCCCCATCATGTTTGCGGAGCCCTTCAAGAACCTCGTAGGATAGATTCAGCCCACGAAAGCCGGGGTAAGTGGACTCGATGATTTCGACGACACGGAGACTCTGGCTGTTATGTTCGAAGCCACCCCATTCTCGCATGAGCTTGTTCAATTGCTCCTCTCCCGAATGCCCGAAAGGCGCATGACCGAGATCGTGCGCAAGCGCTATTGCCTCGGCGAGGTCCTCGTTCACTCCCAGCGCCCGGGCGATGGTGCGGCTCACCGATGCGACCTCGATCGTGTGTGTCAGGCGCGTTCGCAGATGGTCCCCCGTGCCGTTCAGGAACACTTGCGTCTTGTATTCGAGCCGGCGAAAGGCCCGCGAATGGATGATACGGGCGCGGTCCCTCTGGTAATGGGTTCGATAGGGATGCTGGGGCTCAGGGTGGTACCTTCCGGCGCTCTCCCCCACCTTCTGCGCGTAAGGAGCCAGCATCGCGGCTTCCTCGGCTTGCATGATCGCACGGGTCTTTAGCATTGCCTCGTCAACCTTTCGGCGCGTCTTCCCCTTCTCCGTTGTTTTTCCTATGATCGGGCCCCGCCCCCTCGATCTCCCGAAACACCTCGCTCAAGCGCCGGAGCGCATCACTCGTCACCTCGGCCCTCACCCGAGCCATGTCATAGATCGCGAGCAATAGCATGAGGCCGACCATCACCGCGCAAAATGCCCAAAATCCAAGGAAAAGGCCTACGTGCTCGGTCAGGAATTCATCGAGGACCACCATCCCGAGAAACGCCATTCCCATCGTCAAGAGTGAGATGATAAACATCAGTCTTCGACGCAGTTCGCGGTTGCGGAGGACGACAATCACCAGCGCCGCGAAAAGCTTCCAGGTTTGGGCGATTTTGGCGAGGACGGATTTCATTCAGAAGAAAGGGTATTATACCATGGAATCGCCCGAGGGTCACCGCTCGATCTCACGCCCTCCCCCTCGCGAGAGCTTCTCGGAACCGTCGTTCTTCGCTGTCGAGCAGGTCTCGGAGAGCGTTCGCCGAAAGACAGTGGGCACCAAAAGCCGCCACGCAGTCCAGAACCGCCCTGTCGCGCGACGCCACCGACATTCGATGGCCGGAGGCGTATTTCCCCGCCAGACGTTCGATCACTCCGTCGGCCGAGCCACCCGCCGCGGAGTAAATGATCTGAATATCCTCGATGCGGCGCGATTCGTCCGCTCTCGTGCCTTGGCGCCCATCGAAGACGAGCACGACCCGCTCACCCGTGCCATCCTGGTAGGCCGTCAGCCTGCGCGCTAGTTCCTCGCGCGCGGCCGATCCGCTGCGCCCATGAAGGGCGCGGAGGTCTTCCCATGCGAAAATCATGCTGTGCCCGTCGACTACAAGATAACTGTCTTCCTTCGACGGCACGGAAACGATCCCGATCAGGGGCTGGAACAAAATGGAAAAGCCGGACGCCTCAGCGCCCGGCCCGCGATGCTTTCCCCTTTTGAAAAGCGTGGGACGGAAAACGAATCTACTCTCCGTCCGATTCCTTCGTCGAAGAATCCGGAACTTCTTCCGAGACTTCGGATGTCGCTTCGGCCACCTCAACATTCGCGGTTGCGGTCGCCTCTTCCTCAAGAACGGGAATCTCAAGCGTCTCCACCTCAGCTTTCGGGGCCTTCTTCTTGGCAGCCTTTTTCTTGGTCGCCTTCTTCTTCACGGGCTCCTCCGTGCCCTTACCCGCGACCTTCGGTTTCGCCTTCGCGCCCGCAATCTGCGCCTTCTCCAACTCGGCGCGTCTCTTCAGGTAATCCTTCCGACGACGACGTTTGATTTCTTTGTTATATTGTTTTCCCATGGAATTCCTTTGTTTTTCGGACGTTACCACCCGGATATTAGGGGGCGGGGCGGTGACTATTGCGTTTCAATCGGGAGCGTTCAAGCGCAAATCCCATCCCCTTGAGGATTTTTCACCAGAGAACATCGATGCTCGATTCCCTGTTGACAGTTGTCCCCCTGCTTTCCATATTACCCTATCCATCCGCCACTGGCATTTCTGGTTGATTTCTGCGGGTCTGGAAGTAATACGAAAGTGGCCGTTGAGCTGCCTTCCCTTCGGAAATCGAGAATGAAAATACGCTCTGAGGAGCCACGTTTCGATTCGTTGGCCTGTCGTTGAATCGACAAGATTACTCCCACGCGCGCTTCTCGGATTTCCCAAGCCGCCAGCGGCGCCCTCTTTTCCTTCTTCAATCCATTCATGGCAGGGCCTTCCCCCCATCCCGAGAACCACGGCCTTCGGCCGATTCCTCGAGGGACAGCGGAACCTGCCATTCCCCCATTTCAAACGGCAACTTCCGGCCTCGGGACTGAGAATTCAGCCCCTTCCTCCTTTTAAACCAACGACCACGCACCGCCTCTCCCACGCCATTCCAGCGGGGATACGCGGAGCACATTCCCAACACCCCCATCGCAAGCGACCTCTTCATGAGTGAATCCACATCCGAGTCGTTCGGGCGACCAGGCCCTACTCCACCGCAGCCTTCCGCGGATTCGACCCCTCGGAAGGAATCCCGGAGAAACTTTCGCTACAGGGGCTCTCGAAAGGGACAACGCAATAGCGGAGGCGAGGAAGGCGCGCCATCCGCGCGCCAGGAATCGGCCGACCAGGGGACTCCCCCCAACGATTCACGCCCTGCGCCCCGCGAACCGCACAACAATAACGCTCAGGGCGGAAACATTCCACAGGGACAGCAGGATGAACGCCAGCGCAATTTTCGCGACCGGCCCCGCACCCGAGTCACGCGCGTCACACGATCCGGCAAAAAGAAATTCAAGTTCCGTGATCGAAATCGTGGTCGCGACCGCGATCAGAACCCGAATCAAGAGCGAAACCGCGATAACCGGGACCAACGTGGCGGCTTCAACAATGAGCGGGACGGCGGTTTTCCAGCTCAACATGGCCAGGAACCTCCCACTGGCCCTCCCACGACGGAGCAGGGCCTTCTTGAAATTTCAGGAAAAGGATTCGGTTTCCTCCGTCGCCCCGAAAACAGTTTTGCTACCGACCCACAGGATGTTTTCGTTGCCCCGGAAACCGTCCGCACCTTCGGTTTGCGGGACGGAATGTGGGTCAAAGCGGAGGCCCGGATGGGCAACCGCGGCCCGCAATTGACCCAACTTCTGGACATCAACGGCCTCAAGCCCGATGCCTACAAATCCCTGCCGTGGTTCGAGGAACTCCGCGCCGTCAATCCGAACAAGCGGATCATCCTCGAAACCACTGCCACACAGACCACCACGCGCGTCATCGATCTGATGGCCCCCATCGGCCGCGGCCAGCGCGGACTCATCGTGGCCCCGCCTCGGACCGGTAAGACGACCCTCCTCCAACACATCGCCGAGGCCGTCATTACCAATCAGCCCAAGATGAAGGTGATCGTCCTTCTCGTGGACGAGCGACCCGAAGAAGTCACCGAACTCACTCGAGCCCTTCCCAAGGCGGAAATCATGGCCAGTTCGAACGACATGGATGTGAAGGCGCATTGCCGCATCGCGCAACTTGCCATCGAGCGCGCGAAGCGCCTCGTCGAAGCGGGCGAGCATGTCTTCATTCTCCTTGACTCCATCACCCGCCTCGCCCGCGCCTTCAATAATGCGATGCGAGGTGGGGGACGCACCGGCAGCGGTGGACTCGATGTCCGTGCCATGGAAGTCCCTCGACGGCTCTTCGCTGCCGCCCGGAACACACGTGCGGCAGGCTCGCTCACGATCATCGCGACCGCCCTCATCGAGACCAACAGCCGCATGGATGATATTATTTTCCAGGAATTCAAGGGCACGGGAAACATGGAGCTCGTCCTCGACCGGAAGATCGCCGAACAATACATTTTCCCGGCGGTCGACATCGCAAAATCGGGAACCCGGCGCGAGGAACTGCTTCTTCCTCCTCACCAGTTGGAGAAAATCCATCTCATTCGCAGGGGACTTTCCGGTCACAAGCCGATCGAAGCCATCGAACGAATGCTCTCCCTCATCGAGAAATTTCCCAGCAACGCGCAGATGCTCACGGAAATCCGTCCGATGCACTAGCGGTCACAAGCCACTCGTTTTCAGGCTACCAGACAAGGTGTCAGTGGCACGTCAGGGGAGAGATGGAGTCCACTTGGCGCGAATTATGCTTGCCGATAGTGAAGTCAGTCCGCAGATTGGCTCCCCTACCAGTCGCTCATGCCTGAATTCGGCTTCCAACAGTCCCAGTCCTTATCCCAACAGCAGAAGCTTGCGCCACAGATGCAGCAGAGCTTGCAGATTCTGCAGGCCCCGACCCTTGAGCTGCGCAAGCTCATCCAGCAGGAACTGACGGAGAATCCTACGCTCGAGGACGACACCGAAGAGATCTCGATCGAGGAAACCGAGCTGGAGGACGACGAATTCGACGAGGAGTTTTCGCGTTTATCCAAGATGGATGACGAATGGCGCGAATACATGGCCCAGACGCGGGCCAGTGCTCCAAGCCGTGAAGAGCAGGACGAGAAGCGTCGCTTCCTTTTCGACTCCCTCGTGGCCCCTGTCACTCTCCAGGAACACTTGATGGAACAACTCGGTACCGCGGACGCCACCAACGAGCGTCGCGCCATCGCGGAGATGCTTATCGGCAACATCGAGGATAGTGGCTTTCTGACCACGCCGGTCGAGGATCTCTGCCTTGCCGCCGGCATTCCGCTCCCGAAGCTGGAGGCCGCTCTCGGACTCATCCAATCGTTCCACCCTGTCGGCGTCGGAGCCCAGGATCTCCGCGAATGCCTTCTCATTCAGCTTGCCCGACTCGACAAGGCCCGCAGCCTCGAATACCGGATCGTCGACGCCCATCTCGACGACCTCGCCCGGAAACGCTATCCGCAGATCGCCCGTAAGCTCGGAGTCAGTCTCGATCACGTCTCCCGCGCGGCCGAATTCATCGCCACTCTTGATCCCCGGCCCGGTCGCATCTTCGCGGATACCTTCAATCCCTACATCACTCCCGATGTCGTGGTCGAACGCAACGACGGGGATTGGGTCGTCTACCTCAACGACGAGCAGATTCCCCACCTTCGAATCAGCAATACCTACAAGGACATCATGGCCCGCGCCGAAAGTGGTCGAGAGGCACGTGACTACATCCGGGAGAAGATCCGAAGCGGAAAATTCCTTATCAAGAGCATCCACCAGCGCCAGGATACCATCCGGAACATCTCCGAGGAAATCGTCCGCCGTCAGGTCGAATTCTTTGACCACGGCCCGAGCCAGCTCAAGCCGCTCAACATGGCCCAGGTCGCCGAGTCCGTAGGAGTCCATGAAACCACCGTGAGCCGCGCCATTGCCGGAAAATACATGGCTTCCGTCCACGGTGTCTTCGAAATGAAGTACTTCTTCAAGCCCGGCTACCAGACCGACGATGGCGAATCGATGAGCAACACCAGCGTCAAGAGCGCCGTGGCGGAAATCATCAGGGGCGAGGACACGAGGAAGCCCCTCAGCGACGACAAGATTGTCAATCTCCTCAAGGATCAGGGTATCGTCATCGCCCGCCGCACGGTCGCAAAGTACCGGGACGAACTGAACATCCTTCCCAGCCACCTCCGGAAATCATTCTAGGCATCCGTTCCCCCGATTGCGTTGACGCCTTCCGCAATCAAGCTTAATCAGACGCCATGCTTACCGAAGATCTCGTCCGCGCGACGCTCGCCACCATCAAATATCCCGGCTTCAGCCGTGACATCGTCTCCTTTGGCCTCGTCAAGGGTATCGCCATCGACGGCGCCGATGTCACCGTCCACATCACGCTTCAGACCAAGGACGCAGCAGTGCCCAGGCAGATTCACGAGGACGCCACTGCGGCCCTCGGCGCCCTCTCCGGCGTCGGAAAGGTCTCTCTCGACTTCGATATCCAGGATCCGCCCCAGGCCCATGCCACCGGTGGCAGTGTTGGAAAGTCGAGCATCCCCGGAGTCAAAACGGTCCTCGCCGTCGCCAGCGGCAAAGGCGGCGTCGGCAAATCAACTGTGGCCGCGAACCTCGCCATTGCCCTTTCGAAACTTCCCGGTTCACCAAGAATCGGGCTCTGCGATTGCGACCTCTATGGTCCGAGTATCGGTCTCATGTTCGGTGTCACCGAGCGTCCGCTCGCCACCGAGGACAACGAGATCATCCCGATTCGCCGCCACGGGATCCAGCTCATGTCGATGGGCTTTCTTCTGGACGACTCCTCCCCTGTCGTCGTCCGGGGCCCCCTCGCTACCCGCTACATTCAGCAATTCCTTCGCCAGGTCGCCTGGGAAGAGCTCGACTACCTCGTCCTCGATCTCCCTCCGGGCACCGGCGACATTCAGCTCACCATCGTTCAGACCGTTGGCCTCGATGGCGCCGTCATTGTGACTACCCCCCAGGAAATGGCCCTTATTGATGCCCGGAAGGCCTCGTCGATGTTCGAGAAAGTCAATGTTCGCGTCCTTGGCATCATTGAGAACATGAGCTACTTCCTCAGCCCGGGCGACGGAAAAAAATACGCCATATTCGGCGAGGGCGGCGGTCTCAGAGAGGCCGAACGTCTCGGCGTCCCGCTCCTCGGCCAGATCCCCATCGATATCCCCATCCGCGAAGCCGGTGACAACGGAGAGCCCGTCGCGCTTCAGCCAGGGGACTCGAACGCGGTGAGTCAGGTCTTCACAGAAATTGCAACATCTCTTGATTCCTACTTGAATTTACGAAAATAATAAGCTATTCTAGAAGTCCAAGCAGGTTTGTCGGCGTCGACTACGGAATCCAAGACCCGTAATCGTATCCATGAAAGTAATTCAGGCAGTTGCAGCGACAGGCACCGATCCCATTCTTTGCCGTTCCACCTTCTTCAAACGATGTCTCGCTGAACGCGATGCCATCAATCGGCACCGCCGAAAGCTCTCGGTCGGTCGGAGCGAGGAGATCAGCTTTGATGAGGCCCTCGTCGACTGGATGGTGCGCAAACGGTCGAAATAGCAATTTCAGACAGCGCCTCGCTGCCTTCCCAGCAAGGAAACCTCGTCCTTCATACCCGATTTCCTCACATTAAACCGGCAAATTTCTTCTCCAAGCGCCGTGTCAGCGTTTCCTCGAGCGTCGCGTCACCAAGTCTTTCGATGACCTCATGGACGAAGCCGAAAGTCACGAGCTGACGCGCCGCGATTTTCGGGATTCCCCGCGCCCGGAGATAGAACAATTCCTCGTCCGTGATCGGCCCCGCCGTCGCGCCGTGGCTGCATTTCACCTGGTCGGCATTGATCTCCAGTCCCGGCATCGAATTCGCCTCCGCGTCGTCGCTGAGCAGGAGATTCCGGCATTTCTGGTAGGCATCGGTCTGGTGCGCCCCTTCGGCGACCATGATGAGACCAGCGAAGATCGTTCGCGCTTTATCATAGAGCGCGTTCTTGTAAAGCAAGTCACTGGTCGTGCGGGGGGCCTTGTGAAGCTGGAGCGTCCTCTGGTCGATCTCCTGCGTGGCATGCGGCACGGCGATCGAAAGCATGTCGCTGTTCGCGCCCTCACCGTCCAGATGGCTCACACTCTCCGTTCGCGCCCAAGCTGAGCCCAGATTCATGATGAGACTCATCACGTTCGCGTCGCGTCCGACCGTCGTCGAACTCAGCTGGATGAACTTCGTCCGTTCGTTCCACTCCTGCGCGCAGACATACTTGAGCTTCGCGCCATCGCGGGCGATGAGATCGGCGACCCCGCAGGCGAAGCCAGTCGTGGTCGGGATTTCCGAGCGGTAGTTGTCGATCACGCTGACTTTCGCGTTCGCCTCGGCGACCACGAGCGTATGCGGAAACTCGCTGCTCCCCTCGCCGCTGAGCCAGTGATAGACCTCGATGACCCCGGCGACCTCGACTCCCTTGGGAACATAGACGAAAACGCCACTCGCCACGAGCGCCGCATGCCAGGCCGCGAATTTCTCCGACCCGAGTTGCACCGGCTGCCGCATGAAATGCTCGCGCACCCGATCCCCGTGCCGCTCCAACGCTTCCGCAAAGGGCAGGCAGATCACGCCACGGGCCGACAATTCGTCGGAGATACCGACACCTTCGATCAGATGCCCGTTCGCGAAGACCCACTTCGCGGCCGGATTCTCCGACATGCGCGAGCGGTCGCGCAAACCGAGCGCCTTTGCCTCGTCGACGGGAAGGCCGTTCACGTAGTCGTCGAAGGAGAGTTCCTTCAGGTTCGCAAAGCGCCACGCTTCATCGGTTCTCCCGGGCATGGGAAGGGAAACGAAACGCTCCCACTCGGCGCGCTGCAATTCGGAAAACCAGCCGGAATCCAAGGCATCCCATTCGGGAGCTTCCGTAAACACCTTACGCTGCGTGACCATAGGCTCTAACAAAACACTGGGCATCGTGATTGGTTCTTAGTTATTTGTTATTGAGGATAGGAGGACTGAACCACCCCCTCAACCTACCGACCCCTCCATCTCCAGATCGATCAGGCGCTTTAACTCAACGGAATATTCCATCGGAAACTCCCTCACCAAGTCGTTGACGAAACCATTCACGCTCAGGCTCATGGCCTGACCCTCGGTAAGTCCGCGCTGCTTCATGTAGAAGATCTGTTCCTCGCTCACCTGGCTGACGCTCGCCTCATGCTGGGTCGCGTGCTTGTTGCCGCGCACCGTGATCGCCGGATAGGTATCGGTGCGACTGGTCGAATTGATGAGCAGGGCGTCGCATTCGGTGTTGTTCTTGCAGCCCTTGAGATGACTCGGGATGTGCACCTGGCCGCGATAGGTCGAACGGCCAGTACCGACGCTGATCGATTTCGAGACCACGTTCGAAGTCGTCTCGTCGGCGGCATGGATCATCTTCGCGCCCGTGTCCTGGTGCTGGCCGTTGTTGGCCAACGCGATGCTGATGACCTCGCCGCGCGCCTTGCGTCCCTTCATGATCACACCCGGATACTTCATCGTGAGGCGGGAACCGATGTTGCAGTCGATCCAGCGGATCTCCGCGTTCTCGTGGGCGAGGCCGCGCTTGGTCACTAGGTTGAAGACGTTCGCGCTCCAGTTCTGCACCGTGATGTATTGGATTTTCGCGTCCTTCATCGCCACGAGTTCGACCACCGCGCTGTGCAGCGTCGAAGTTTCGAACTTCGGCGCGGTGCAGCCTTCCATGTAGGTCACCTCGGCCCCCTCGTCGACGATGATGAGCGTCCGCTCGAACTGGCCGAACTGCTCGGCGTTGATGCGGAAGTAAGCTTGAAGCGGGTGCTTCACCTTCACGCCGGGCGGGACGTAGATGAAACTACCGCCGCTGAAGACCGCACTGTTCAGGGCCGAGAACTTGTTGTCCCCGGTCGGAATGACCTTGCCGAACCATTTCCGGAAAATCTCCGGATGCTCGCGGAGTCCTTCCGAGCTGTTCATGAATATGACGCCCTGCTCGGAGACCGCCGCCTTCACGTTCGAATACGCGGCCTCGCTATCGAACTGGGCCTCGACCCCGGCCAAATACTTCCTCTCCTGCTCCGGAATGCCCAGACGCTCGAAGGTCTGCTTCATCTCTTCGGGCACGTCGTCCCAGCTCCGCTTCGGGGCCTCGCCGCCGGAAAGGTAGTAGCGGATCTGGTCGAAGTGAATGTTCTCCAGATCCTTGCTCGCCCAATGCGTCGGCATCGGCTTCTCGTTGAAGACCTTC